>JACQUW010000181.1 GCA_016210115.1 Deltaproteobacteria bacterium
AAGTGACACTCGAGCCGAAGGGGCGTAAGGTGGAGGGCTGCGGACGTCCGATGAGCCCGGTGCGACCCGCGGTAGCTGCCTATCGGCCGCGGCCCGGAACCTTGCGCCGCTTCGGCTCGCTTACGGAGGGATCGTCATGGAAATGCATTTCATCAATCCTGGAGAACTGGCTAAACCCGTGGGGTACAATCATGGAGTCAAAGTAGCAGGCGCTTCCACCCTTTTATTTTTGGCCGGACAGGTCGCCTGGGATGGAGCAGGCAATCTGGTAGGGGAAGGCGATTTTGTCGTTCAGTTCGAGAAAGCGCTTGAAAACCTGCTGGCAGTGGTCAGGGACGCCGGAGGGAAACCGGAGAGCGTTGTTAAGCTCAACCTGTATGTCACGGACAAGGAAAAGTATGTTTCCTCTTTGAAACAGGTTGGGCAGGTTTACCGAAAATATATGGGCAAGCATTTTCCGGCGATGACACTGGTCGAAGTGAAGAGCCTCTATGAGCCCGGCACGCTGCTGGAGATCGAGGGCTTGGCCGTTCTGTGACGATATCGATTGGCGACATCGACCTTATTTCAGGAAACCCAGGAGATAGTTCATGAAAGTAGCTGTTTTTCTTCCAATTTGTGGCAGAGCGGCCAGTTCGGAAACATTGATGGGCGCGGCGCAACACGCGGAAAGGCTTGGCTTCGCGCTCCAGTTCATGGCGCCCCGTTATCCGGACCGGCTTGGGCAGATCGAACGATTTGGCCAGGAAGTTCTCCCGGCCCTGCATTAGTCCCGATCCAAAAAAAGGAACCGGCCCGACGGGACAGTTTGCATCGACACTTTGCAAGTCGTCCAAAGTTCCGTAGTCAGGAGCCGAATCGCGACCGATGCCTCGCTCTGCGGAGATTGAAGGGTACTCGAAATTGAGAAAATTCAGCTCAGCCGGTTTGCTGCCGACTTTTCTGGTTCTCTTGGTTTCTGTTGCCTTTGGCCAATCCGCGCCTCAGCCGGCGAGATTGAAGGTTGCTTATTCTACGGTGGCCGTCGGGCAGTCTCTCGCATGGGTCACCAAAGAATCGGGAATTTTCGCGCAGAACCAACTGGATGTCGAGCTTGTCTTTATTGGAAGCTCGACGGTCGTGACGCAAGCGTTGATTGCGGGAAACATTCCCATCGCCATCATGTCAGGCGTCGCCGCCATTAACGCCAATCTCTCGGGGGGAGATCTGATCATCGTGGGGAGCACGAAAAACGAGCCCGTTCTATCGTTTTTGGTAACGTCCAAAGACATCAGCGATACAGCTCAGTTGAAAGGCAGAAGACTCGGCGTAAGCCGGCTGGGGGCCTCATCGGATTTCCTGCTTCGGTATCTCCTCAAGAGGGTGGGATTGGTTCCGGAAAAGGACGTGGCGATTGTGCAGGTGGGCAGTTCGCCGATGAGAGTCGCGGCGCTCGCCAAAGGCGTCATCGACGGCACTGCCTTGGAAATCGAGGAGGTGATGGTGGCCCGGAGATTGGGTTTTAATGTCCTTATCGATATCAGCAAGCTGGGGATAGAGGCCCTGAACAGCGACGTCATCACGACCCGAAAGTTTATTCTTCAGTCCAGGGAAACCGTCCGCAACTTTATCAAGGGAATAGTTGACGGAGTGGCTTTTTACAAAAACAACAAGGCTTTCAGCATGGAAGTTATCTCGCGTTACACGAAGAGCACGGACAAGGAAAAAATCGAGCTGGGCTATGACCACAACGCGCGCATTTATCTCAAGAAACCCTACCCCACAGTAAAAGGAATACAGTTGGCGCTGGAAGAAATCAGAGACAGAAATCCCGCGGCCGCCGGCGCGGGATACCAGCAGTTCATGGATAACTCGATCGTCAGAGAGTTGGACGAAAGCGGATACATAGACCGATTGTTCAAGTAGATGCGGCTTCAATTCTGCAGATGGCTCTCGTTGTGGGTTTTCGTCGCGGCATTGGCCTATGCCTTTGCCGCGCGCGCGGAGTCTCCGGAACAGATCGTTAACAGGATCGGGCGGTTGCCGGCGGACCAGAGGTTACAGGAACAAATCGCCGGCGCCAAAAAGGAAGGAAAACTTCTCGTTTACACCTCAACGGCGATTCAGGAGGCGCAAGAACGGAACATCGCGTTTAGGAATCAATACCCTTTTGCCCAGGAAGTCGAGGTTTATCGAGGGACTTCCGAGAGGCTTCTGACTAAACTCGTCATGGAGTCTCGAAGTAAAAAATTCGTTGCGGATCTCGTGATTATGAACGGCGCCGATGTCTATATGGCCAAAAAGGAGGGACTGTTAGGCAAATATTCTTCTCTTTATAGAGACTTCTACGGAACGGGCTTCATTGATCCCGAGGGATACTGGACCGGTTTGAACATCATCCCCTACGTGATGGAATACAACAACCGGCTGGTCTCGCCGGGTGATGTCCCTAAGAGCTTGGAGGGATTGCTCGACGAGAGATGGAGAGGGAAGCTCGCTCTTGACGATCAGGAGCATTTTTGGTTCGCGAATGTTTTGAAGATCTTAGGCGAAAAACGCGGTTGGGATTATATGAGAAAATTATCCCGGCAAAATGTAAACCTGCGCAGGGGGCATAATCTGCTCAATCAGTTGATTACCGCGGGTGAATTTCCAATCAACGTCACGCAGTATTCGCATATCACGCAGAGAAGCATCAGAGCCGGAGCCCCGGTTGATTGGTACGGCCTTGATCCTATTGTCACGGGAATACAATCGATCGCCATCTTCAAGAATGCTCCTCATCCTTACACGGCGATGCTGTACGTCGATTTCATGCTATCCGAACCGGGCCAGTCCCTGGTGCGAAAAAGAGGATTTATCCCGGCGCGAAAGGACGTGGATCCCGATCCCCCCAGGCTCAAACGGGGACTAAAGCTCGTCCCGGCCGATTTGACTCTCCTCGACAACATTCAATATTTTTCGAAGGAGTTCCAAAACTTGTTTCAGAGATGATCAGATTATGGCGCTGAAACTTACTTTTGCAGGGGCTATCTATGATCGGACGCAGGGTTTAGTCGACGGAACCGTCAAGCCGGAAGGGCTTCTGTTGAATTGGCTCGTGCTCCCTTACCACGAGATCTGGACGCGAATGCTGAATCATTATGACTTCGACGCGTCCGAGATGTCCCTGTCTTCGTACCTCATCGCGAAAAGCCTGGGGAAGCCGCTCATTGCGATTCCTGTCTTTCCGCTAAGAGTTTTTCGACACTCCTATATCCTGGTGAACAAGCGCAGCGGTATAACAGTCCCGCGCGATCTCGAGGGAAAGAGGGTGGGATTGGCCGAATTCCAACAAACCGCCGCCGTTTGGGTAAGAGGCATTTTGCAACATGAGTACGGGGTGCGCTTGGAAACCATCGATTGGCTCGCCTGGTCGCGGCAAAGCAGAATGGAGATTCCGCCGCCGCAAAAATACAAGCTGAGACCGATTCCGCACGACAGCAAACCGGATGAGATGCTGCAAAGAGGCGAGCTCGATGCGGCGATCTGCTCCACGATATTTCCGTCTCTGATCAACGACTGGACGAATACGGGCAGGCTTTTCGGGAACTACCAGGAGGAGGAAATTTCGTACTATAAAAAAACCGGTATTTTTCCTATCATGCACACGGTAGTGATACGGGAAGACCTGTTCCACCAATGCCCGTGGATCGCGGTCAGTCTTTACAAAGCCTTTCAGGCGGCTAAGGAACTGGCCTACGAAAGGCGGAACGATGTGTCGCGATCGAGAATCAGTTTGGTCTGGTATGAGGAGGCTCTCAGACAGCAAACGTCGATATTCGGAGAGGACCCTTGGCCGTACGGCTTTGAGAAGAACCGAGAGGCCCTGGAGACGTTCATAAATTACCTGGCGGAGCAGGAATTGATAAGCAACAAGATGTCCACTGAGAGCTATTTTGCTCCTAACACGCTGCCGTTGGCTTGATGGTGAGCCGGGCAGCTCGAGCGCCTTGGGCCAAGAGATTCCCGCGTAGAATATGAAACGAGGAGATCCATGCGTAGCGAGGCTGAAAACATCGAGAAGGTTTTAGCGGCGATTAAGAAAGACGAACTGATAGAATTGGTCACCGATCTGGTGAACATTCCGAGCCCTGCGGGACGCGAGGGAGCGGTGGGAGAATTCATCCTCGACTGGTTTCGTAAGAGCGGGCTGGTGCCCATTCGGCAAGTAGTGGCGGAGAACCGCATCAATGCCGTCGGTATTGTCAAGGGCAGCGGCAACGGACCGAGTCTCATCTTTAACGGGCATACGGACACGGTCTATTCCGGGTCGGACGAGGATGCCCCGGTGCTGGGACGGGAAGTGTTGAAGCCGGAATCCCAGCCGCGTGCTTTCCTGAAAAATAACCGGCTCTACGGCGAGGGCGTCTACAATGACAAAGGAAATGTGGCCGCCTTCATGATCGCGGGACGGGCCCTCAAACGAAGCGGTGTGTCGCTGATGGGAGACGTCATCCTGACCGCTGTGGTGGGAGAGATCGAGCGGGCGCCGATAGGACGCTATCAGGGCCCTCTTTACGAGGGCGGCGGGCACGGGACGCGGTATCTTCTCGGCCATGGGATCGCGGCCGATTACGCGATCGTTGCGGAATCATCGCAGGGCGAAACGAATCCATTTTCCGTAACCTGGGCTCTTCCCGGAGCCGTTTACCTTAAGATTTCGACCTTCGGCCAGGCTCGGTATACGCCCCGCGTAGATCATAGTCGCTCCGAGAACGCGATTGAAAATATGGCTCCGATCATCCAGTCGCTGCATCGCTGGGCGGTCGAATACGAGCAGAAACGCCGCTATGAATTTCCCGGCGGGGTCATTATTCCCAAGGTGAACATCGGCGCCATCGAGGGCGGCCTTCCCTATAAACCCAACTATTCACCCGCTATTTGCAGTGTTTACCTGGACGTTCGCATACCTCCAGACGTAGAGCCCCATCAAATCAAGCGAGAGCTTCAGGAGCGCCTGAAGGCCGAGGGATTTGAAGTTGAGGTTGAGATGTACCGTTGTCACCGAGGGCACGAGGCGAATCGAGAAAAAATTCAACCTCTCCTGGAGGCGATCAGTGAGGCCCGGACTTACCTGCTGGGCTCCCCGCCGGATCGGATCCATCCCCACTGGACGAACACGTGGAACGATTTGAACTCGATCCTGGAAGCGGGAATTCCGGCAGTGAAATGCGGGGCATCGCCCGGTCTTCACGTCAAGGGAGATGAGCGCATGTCCATGGACCCGGAGGATCTGATCACGGCAGCGCGACTTTACGCTATCACAGCGTTGGAGATTTGTAATCGGCCGCTGGAGACGAAGAAATAATAATGAGTTCACTAGTAAGTCGAGACGGGAGGCCATTTGATGGCCGCATCTCTCGTTCCTGTTGCGAAGTCCGGCCTCTCTGCGTCATGGCCGCGCACGCGGCCATCCAGTCCGGTTCTGCCCCTCCCCTGGATTCCCGCTTCCGCGGGAATGACGAAAGCGAACCGTCCAAGGCGCACCTTAGGTCCCGTACACATTTTTCTTGGATGAAGGTTCTCCTCTCGGCGGCTCTGATTCTGCTTGTTCAAGGAGCGTTTCTGAACGCGCAGGAGCCGGCGCGGGAGCTCAAAAAAATTATTGTCGCTGTTCCATCCATTTCCGTGAGCAACACACCTGCCGTCATCGCAAAGGAGCTGGGCTATTATCGGAGAGAAGGATTCAACGCGGAGATCGTTTTGATGAAAGCGGGTGTGTCTGTCCAGGCTTTGGTAGCCGGCAGCGTGGATTATACCGGCACGCCGGGCGCGACCATGGCGGCGGCAGTCCAGGGCGTGGGGCTTCGGGTGCTTATGGCCTACTCCGATAGGCCTCTCTATGACCTTATTGTCCGGCCCGAGATCACTTCTTACGGCGATCTGCGGGGGAAGATCTTCGGTGTCGGCTCGTTCAGCGGCCTGTCCTTTGAAATCCCGCAGGTCATGTTAAGCAAGAATCATATCAATCCGAAGCGGGATGTCACCATGATTCTTGTTGGGCCGACTGAAACACGGCTGACCGCGCTCAGGACGAACGCTATCCAGGCCACCATACTCGAGCCTCCCTACAATTTCATCGCCATCAAGGAAGGTTTTCGAAAGCTCGATTACAGCGGCACCTATTCTCAAACTCTTCAGGGCGCGTTGACAGTCTCCGCGAATAGAATCAAGACCCAGCCCGAAGAGGTCGGGCGCTTTGTTAAGGCCACTCTCCGGGGTCTCCTCGCGTATCGGGATCAGAAGGAGACGGCTCTTTCTGTCATGAAGCGGTTTCTCAGAATCGAGGACCCCGGGCTTGTGGCGCAAATTTATGATTATCACAGGGCAACACTGACCGCCGACGGAACCATCAGCGAAGAGTTGATGCGAACCATCATTGATAGTCTCCGGGAGTCGGGAAAGGTGGGCCGAGCCGTCCCTTCCGAAGAAGTGTTCAATTTTAGCTTTGTCCGCGCGGCGATGAATGAGTTGACGCGAAAATGATCGACGCACAAAAAGCTGAAGCTGTTTTAAACTCGATCCGTGGAGAAGAGGCGGGCGCTCTGGTGATGGATCTCATCAATATTCCCAGCCCGCCCGGGCGCGAGAGGGGAGTCGCCGAATACATTCTCAACTGGTTCAAACAGCATGGGATCGAGGCGAGGCGACAGGAGATGGGCGGGGACCGTCTGAATGCCGTCGGCGTGATTAGAGGCAGCGGAGGCGGGAAAAGCCTGACACTCAACGGTCATATGGATACCGCCTTTGCGGGCGAAGCATCGGATGATCTCATTCTTGGACCGGAGGCTGGCCAGCCCGAATATCAACCCCGCGCTTACGTGAGGGAAGGGCGCATTTACGGCCATGGAGTGACCAACGACAAGGGGTCTGTCGCGGCATTCATGACGGCGGCAAAGGCGATTGCGAAGAGGGGTCTCACGCTGAAAGGTGATTTGGTGCTGGCTGCCGTCTGCGGTGAGATCGAACGAGCCCCGGTGGACGAGTATCAGGGAATCGAGTATCTCGGTTTCGGTTTCGGAACGCGGCATCTGCTCAGTTATGGTGTCGTCACCGATATGGCGATCGTGGCTGAGCCGTGCCAGAGCGAAAACTCGCCATTTGGCGTTACCTGGGGACTGCCGGGCGGCCTTTATCTTAAGATCAGTTGCTTCGGCGCTCCGCTTTATGCTCCCTATACGAGGCGTGAGGCTGGACAAAACGCCGTGGCCACGGCAGCGCGCGTGATCAATGCTGTCGAAGAGTGGGGAAGCGCCTTTGAATCCGCCAACCGTTACGAATTCGAGAACGGGGTCATCGTTCCAAAAGTCAATATCGGAGCGATTCGTGGCGGGTTGCCCTACAAGCCGAACTATTCTCCCGGAGTTTGCAGGATTTACGTCGACATTCGGATTCCTCCGCAGCGGAATCCGCTCGACGTAGCGCAGGAGCTCAAGCAGGTCCTCGACCGGTTGAGCTTGAAATATGGATATCAGGTGGATATCTATCGCTCACAAGTCGGCTATCACGTTCCCTATGAAAGAGTCGCTTCGCTGGTGGAGGTGTTGCAGGACGCTCATGCATTCCTGTTTGATGGCGCGCGCATGGGAAAAGCTATTCCTACCGCGAACAGCACCTGGAATGATCTCAACCTGTACAGCGAGCGCGCCATCCCGGCCGTCAAATGCGGGGTGCTTCCGGCGCCCGGAGTAAAAGGCAAGGAGCGGCTGTCTCTCCGGGATGAGGATCTGGCGAACCTGGCCAAAATTTACGCGTTGGCTGCGATGCAAATCTGTAACTCCGAGCGTTAGAGAGGGATCGGAATGAGCGCAAAGCATGAAATCTCAGCCCTGAAAGAACTGGTGATCTTATCCTCCAGAATGCTCTATGCGCCCAACGAGATTACGGAAGTGCCGATCGAATTCTCTCAAGGGGGCCACGTGAGCGTTCGCCATCCTGAAGGTGATCGGTTTCTGGTCGCGGCCTATATCCGTGGGGACGGAAGGACATTTCTGAATGACCTGACTCCGGACGACATCATTACGGTCGATCTCGACGGCAGATCGCTGGAGCCGGAGAAAAAACCTGTGGGCGAGGTCGTCATTCACTCATCGATTTACAAGGCTCGATCCGATGTGCAAAGCGTCATCCATGTCCATCCCTTTTGGTCCACGACACTGAGCATAGCAGGAAGACAGATACTGCCCGTTGGATCCAGCCAGGGACATTACTTTCCGGATGGAGTCCCTCTGTTCGATACAGGATTCGGTTGGCTGGTCATAGAAGAGCATGGCGAAAGACTGGTGCAGGCTTTGGGAGCCGGGAAAGCGGCGGTGCATAAAGGGCACGGGATTGTCGTGGCCGGGGAAAGCGTTCACGAAACCGTGGTGACGACGGTAGCATTGGAGATGTTGGCCAAGCAGCAGGCCTATGCCTCTCTTCTTGGATCCGCGGAGCCTTACTCCAGGAAGGACATGGAAAATTACTACCGTCAAACCGGAAGCAAGATGTGGGGAAGCTCCGCTCGCGCCCGCTGGCTCTGGTACCAGCGGCGCCTCAAGGAGAAAGGGCTCGCTTGAGCGGAATAGCCGATGCGCTTTGAATTGACATTGACGATGGAAGCCGCCGCCCGCTCTCCGAGGCCGCGCAATGGCTCAGTGGTTATTCCCACCGCTGGTTACCTGCCTGCCGGCAGGCAGGTCGGATGCGCGGGCTCTCGAACGGGTAGCAGCTTCCATGTTGAGGCGAACCAGATGCTGGCATCGAAAGGCGCGCCCTGAGGGAAGCGTTTTCGAGGGAAGGAGGAAGACGGTGTTGGAAATTTTTTGCGCGCTCGTTTTGGTGTTTATGGTTTTTGTCTCTGACGCCCTTTCGCAGAATATCGAGAAGGCCCGGCAGCAGGGGAAAGTGGTCGTTTATAGCTCGATGGGGTCCAGCGATGTGAACGCCGTCGTGAGGGCGTTTGAACGGAAGTACCCTTTTATAAGACTGGAGCCTTACCGCACCAGCAGCGAGAAAACTCTGGTTCGTCTGGTAAACGAGCACCGGGCGAGAAAATACCTTGGCGACGTCGTCACCGTGGATGGGATCCAAGCCGCAGTGCTGAAGGAACACCGCATCCTGGACGGTTATGTCTCTAAGGAAGCGGCGCATTTTTCATCGCAGTGGCAGGACCCTGACGGCTACTGGACGGCTATTCATCAAATCCTGTTCGTGATGGCTTATAACACTAGGCTGGTTTCGCAGTCGGACGCGCCGAAGCGCTATGAAGACCTTCTTCTGCCCAGGTGGAAGGGCAAGCTTGGAATGGATACGGAGGAATATTACTGGTTCGGCTCCATGCTGGAGGTAATGGGAAGAGAAAAGGGGTTGGAGTTCATGCGTCGCCTTGCAGGGCAAGAGCCTAATTTCCGAAAGGGGCATACGCTCCTTACAGAACTCCTTTCGGCTGGAGAATTCCCGGTTTCCGTTGCCGTCTACCAACACCGGGTCGATGAATTCCTTGCGAAAGGGGCGCCGGTTCAATGGGTCCTGACGGACCCCCTGATCGGCTCGCCGCGACATCACATCTCCCTCTTGACTGGAGCGCCGAGGCCGGATGCGGCAAAGGTTTTCATCGATTTCATGCTATCGGCGGAAGGCCAGCAGGTGTTGCGCGAGAGGGGCCGGATTGTCGGGCGAAAAGGCATAGAGCCGAGCAATCCGAAGGTAAAGCAGGCAAAAATATTTACACTCCCGGTGAGCGCGGAAAAGTACGATCAGCTCATCAAACAGTTTCAGCAGCACTTTAAGACGTACTGAGAGGAAGATACCGTGGCGCCGGCAAAGCTGAGGTTGGAATTCGTCGCGCTTTTAGTCGCGATTTTTGTCTTCGCTAATAATGGCGAGACAAGGAAAGTAAACGTCGCAATCCCGACGCGTGGCATGCCGGTTATCGCCTTCAGCGCCGCTCTCGAGAGAGGTTATTACCGCGAGCAAGGCCTCGACGTGCAGCTAATTCTCATCAGCGCGGGGGTAGCTACGCGCGCGCTGATCGGAGGAGATGTGGATTTTGCGACTGTAGGCGGGGCTGGACTTCCGCCCGTTCTGAGCGGCGCTCCGCTGCGATTCGTCTTTACGACTTTCAATCGGCCGATGTTTTGGCTCTATGCCAGGCCGGACATCCGCGAGGTCAAAGGGCTCAAAGGAAAAAGAGTGGGAGTTTCCAATATCGGCAGCGGCCCCGACTCTTTGCTGCGAGAGACGTTGAAAAGAAGCGGGATGGAGGGTGGACGAGATGTTGTGGTCCTGGCTTTGGGGTTGCAAGGAAACATCTATGCCGGTTTATTGAGCGGAGCCGTCGATGGCGCGGTAATTGCGCCGCCGTTTAACTTCATGGCGGAGGAAGCCGGTTTCCGGGAACTGGTCGGCTTTATCAAGGAAGACTTTGTTGAACTGCAGGGAGCGATCGTTGTCCGGGAGGCCCTGCTTCAATCCGATCCGGCATTGGTCCAAAAGTTTATTCGAGGAACCCTCAAAGGGTTTCGCTATGCCCGTGAGAACCGCTCCGGAACCGTGCCCATTCTCGCCGGCAATCTCAAGATCAAGCAAGATCTTGCAGCCAGGATCTATGATGCGGTTCGGCCGGGCATGACGCCTGATGGGACCTTAAGCGAAGAGCTGCAAAAAAAGGCCCTTGGTCATGTGC
>JACQUW010000177.1 GCA_016210115.1 Deltaproteobacteria bacterium
CCACGGACGGTACCATTTGAGTTTGACGCCCGCATCCACCATTTCGCGAAAGATCTCGGGAGAATACCCGGTTGCGGCCCCGCGCGAGTCAAAATGAAAGCGCACCTCCACCCCGGCACGCGCTTTAGCGGAAAGAGCCCTGGCAAATCGCCATCCAACCTCATCTGCGGCAAAGATGAAGACCTCAAGGCGAATGCACCTCTGAGCCGCCTCAATCGCTGAAATCATCGCAACGTGAAGATCATCCCCTTCCGTAAACAGGCGGAACGACCCACTCCCACCCCTGAGATCGGGCACACCCAGGTGCTTTCGGTGAGAGCAGATCAGGTCCTGCATCCTATTCCCTTGGTCCAGCGCCACATTCATTTTTCACACCCGGCAACTAAAAGGCTAATCGCTCGGGATGCACTCGCAAAGGCCCGCCCAGCGATTGCCTGAGAATTGTGTGTAACACCTGAAGCGGAAAACAACAGGCTTTGTACCGACGAAGAATTTTAGCTCAGGTCGCGCTTCTTCGCTTCGAATTCTTCCTTGCTAATTTCTCCGCGGGCATAACGCTGGCGGAGAATTTCGAGGGCGCTGTCCGATTGGGATGTTTTACCTTGACTGATGAGCCAACGAATACCGAGCACAATCCCGACAATCACTGCGCCCCAGAACAACAGCATCAGCATACCCATGGCGATTCCTATAGGACCCCACATCCATCCCATCGGATGTCCCCACCCCCAGTCGAAGGGCTGGCCCTGGATCACTGTTCTCCCCGGATCCAGCCACGTCAGCGTCGCCGACAGCACATGTAGAAATCCCACCGGAGTATCTTCCTTTCTTCCTTTTTTCGATGGCCGGCACCGTCAGGCCAGGCAGGTTAGAATCCCGCGACCAACTCAGCGCAAGGCTGCCAGTTCCTGCAGTACGTGCCAGTTTCGCAGCCGCTCTTCCTGGGCCCGTAGCAGCTCTCGGATGGGTTTCCTTCCGGGTCGAATTGGCGCGCGAACCGCCGTTCTGTGCACATCCAGACCCGCCACCTCTAGATTTCCACTGGTCGGCCTGTCCAAGCATCCAATAAGATTGAGCAACGTTCTCTTCCCGCTTCCCGAAGGGCCGACAAGAGCGACAAAGGAGCCCGGCTCGGTGTCGAAGCTAACCTCTCGCAGAGCTTTCACTTCGATACTGTCTGTTGCGTACGACCTGCTCAAACTCTGTGCGACAGCAAGCTCATAGATCGTCACGTCTATCCATTCTTCCGTTAGCTGGCGGGCGCACAGCCACGCAAAAACTGAACTGAACATGATAGCTCCGCAAGAGCTATGCCATACGATTTACGCTTGGATTCGGGACCCCCCGGCCGTTTTCCTTCCCAGAACTGCGAAAGGAAATAGTCGTGAGTGATTCGTCACCCATAACGCTACAACCACCGACTCATGAGAGCACAGATCGGAGATGTGGCAAAGCGACGGTTTGCTCGACCTCATGGTCGAAAGATTCGACAGAATCAACGAAGTAGCAGACCTCCAATCAGAGGGCCGCCACCGTAACTGGCGGCAATGCGACCCAATCCGTAGAGAACGGCCAAAGGTGCACATCTCCGAAAGTTGTTCGGAAATCAGGCCGAAATGCCTGGCCGGGATCGCCTAAATGAGTTGGTGAGTCTTGTGAAGGGGGGCCTCTCTTGCAGCTCTCAAATAAGGGCCGCGAAACGTCAGCGACCCTCGAGCTCCCGGATGAGTTGGCAGAGGGCGCGAAAAACGGCTTGAGCCAGCTCGAAGTCCAGGGAAAGAATATCATGAAAATCCTGAGCGTTAAGCTTGAGGGCGTAAACGGGATCAATAGCCTTTACAGTATGAACAGCGGGGCCAAGATCGAGAGCCGCCACTGTCCCAAAGGCCTGTTTTTCGCTCATCTCTCTTACTTTTTGCCCGTTTTTTTCCACGGTTACCTTGCCCTTTAACAGAAGATAGATAGCATCCACGGGTTCACCTTCATGAAATATGGGTTCGTTGGGTTCAAAACGGACCTCTTCCGTTAATCCGGCGATCCGACCGAGTTGCTCTACGGTGGCGTGGGCAAAGATATCGATCGATTTAAGGAAGACGACCTTCTCAATGGTCGAGAGTGTTTTTTCTTTCGTCACCAAATCAGATCCTCTCCCGACGAGCTGTGCCGCCTCACGCAGGATGAGATGCTCTGAGTCTAGAAACCGCCCGATGTTATCATGAAACTCCCCGAGTCCTCTACGGCCGACCTCCCAGATAGTCGCCGCCGACAGCCAGACATCGTCTTGCTCGAGAAGCATGCGGAGAGCAGCGTTGGTATCGAGATTGGCCCATCCAAGCAATCCGAGAGACAAGCTGAAGCGCTCGGGTTCAAGCGCATCACTGTAAAGAGGGAAAGTATATCGCTTGACGTCGCCTGCCAGCAAATTATCGAGAAGCTCAACGGCATAAGCTTGTTTGGCCGCGTTTCCAGAAATTAGAGCGCCCCAAACGCCCCGAATATCTTTGGAGGGATAGATAAGGGAAAGCAGCCAAATCACTCTCTCTCTCACGCGCTCCATACTATCCGTGAGCGCCAGGCTCAGGAGCGATCCTCCGTTGCCCAACGGCTCTTGCCGATGGCCAAAAAGGACAAAAAAAATCGCGAACCTTTGAGAATAGAGCATCACGTCCGACATGATAGCGCTCTCTATTATCTCCCGGTCCACCTTCAGATCGGAGAAGCGGCGGGCCATCTCTTCGAGAGCGAGAATAACCTTGAAGCGGATAGAGCGGTCGTCCTCCAGCAGCCCGCCCAGGAGCGCATTCATTGCCGACTGCGAATGGATCTTGCAAAGAGTCCGAGGGATGTTAAGCCGGATGTCACGGGGAATGCGCGAGTCAAACAGGGCAGTTCTTAATCCCTTAACACCGATTTCTCCATACTCTATCAACGCGTCGCGAGCCCCGGCTTTCGTAGCCTGAGAACCGAGTCGAAAGACAATGTGTGGAACGACCGCAGGATACTTTCCCTTGCCTGCAGCGGCCATCGCCGCGTGAATGACTTCGTATGACGGGTCCTCCCTGATCAGTCTACTGAGATGAGCCGAAAATTCCCGGTCGTAAACCTCGCCTGCAAGACGGGCGGCTTCGACGCGACTTTTCTCTCCTTCAACGCCGCTTTCCTCAACCATTTTACGAAAGTTGTTTAAGGCGGCTTCGCGGGTGACGGCGTCCCCATGGCGCAGCAGACATTCCAGGACGCGTCTTTTGACCAGTGGATCTGGGCTTTCAAGATACGGGCGCACCACTGGCATCGCGCCTGCCTTGAAAATGGCACAGGCCGCGCTGATAGCCTCCCCCCAACCCTCCTTATTCTCTTCCTGCAGCATTTGGGTTATCTCTTCCAGCGTAGCGGGATCCGGGCGTCCTGCAAGAAGTTTGATGGCTCGGGCCCGGACCTCAGGGGAGGAGTGACGGAGCAGGGAGCGAGGCAGCCGTGGCACAACGACTTTTGGGTCTAATTTCTCTGCGAGATCAAGGCCGAAAAGGACGAACCGCTCCTCCTTTTCCTCTAAGGTCGTCAATAGAGCTAGAACCGTTTCCCTATCGGCATAGTCGATCTGCGCTTCCTCCAGGGACAGTTCACGGTATGCCAAACCTGCGCGCAAGGCCTCCAAGTAGCCTCCTCGCACGATAAAAACAACAGTAGCCCAGATGAGAATAAGACCGATAGAGAAATAGCTCAGGAGCCTAACCTCGGACCCTCCCAGAAAGACCGTGTAGAAAAGAATGATCAAAGCTGCCGTGCCATCTCCCAGCCGTTCAACCGTCACATCCAGGAAGACCTTAACTTTTTTCTTTATAAAACCGGGGATAGGGAGATAGAGAATCTCCACTCCACTGTGATTGACGCTCGTGCGCAGAGACGCTTCGGCCAGTCGGGTCCCTGTTGCCGCAAAAAGGCCTGGCCAGACCAAGAGGCCTATCGATCCCGCAAGGAGCGTAAGGGGGAGAAGGAGAAGACTTGAGGTTAGACCTAAACCCGTGAGAAGCCTTCCGGTTAGCCATACCTGGGCAAAGATGGTTACGACACTCAGCCATGCATAGTAGGAACCGAAGAAACGCGCCAATGCATCGGTGGACGGATAGGCTTCCTTTGCCGCGGCCTTGAACTGATAGTCGATCAAAGTCGAAATTATGACCGAGACAAGAATAAGAGCTCCGATTAACTGAAGGTATCGGGAGCTCCGTAAAGTCCCAACCACGCCGCTCGCATCGCGGGCCTGAATTTCCCTCAGGGGCGCGTCTTCCCTATGGCCCGCACCGAGGATTCTGTCCCGTTCTCTGACGGCCAAATAGACCACCCCAAAGGCGCCAGCGAAAAGAGCCACAATAAGCCATAGGAGTTGTTTTGTCCCGAAGATAAAACCAACCGCCCAATGAGCCCCGAGCCCGCCCACCATGCCTCCTAGCGTTCCACTCGCCGTGAGGATGCCAAAAAGACGTTTGCCCTCGCGTGGAGTAAAGAGGTCATTGGCCAGGGTCCAGAACTGCGCCACAACAAGAAGGCCGACAATGGCCGACCACACGTAAAAGGCGTAAAGAACCCAACCTAAATCGTAAAAATCGACAAGCAGCCAGAAAATGATGGCGTTAGAGATGATGAAGGCGTGTGAGCCAAGGATTACCTGCGAAAGTGAAAGCCTCCATGTGTAACGAGAATAGATACTAATGACCGCGCCGGCGACGAGCGCGGCCAAGAGATAAACATAGGGAAGCTGAGTGATCGGAAAGCGGCTGAGGAAAAGAGAATCCCTGACAATCTTGATGACGTTGTTGGCAGCAAGCAAGAAGAAGAGAAAAGCGGCCATGAAACCAATTCGCGCTGCCTCGCCGGGAAGGATGTTGAGGACCTGCCAGGAATTGAGCTGCAAAGAGCGAAGGGTCATGGCTCGTCCACATTCAGTCTTCCATCGCGCGGCGTTGCAGCGAAGAGCGTTGATTTTCTCAGGATTGCAATCAATGAGATCGCATTGATCGTAAAAGTGCGAAGTGGGCTAACCCCGATCCGAAATTCGTTCAAAGCCGAGGCATTACCGAAACCCTCTAAACAGAGGCCGTAAGCGCTAGACGACGCATGCTTTGTCGCAGTTCCTTTTTTCGGATCGGGGCTAATGTTGCAAAAGCCAATCGGATACACATTCTTTCTCCAGCCTGCAAAGTCTGGAATAGTAATCTGGAATCCGCTCAAGGTGGTCCATTGCGAGTTCAAGCGCGATCAAACTATCGTTGGCGTGTTGCCTCTCCCATTTTATGCCCTCCAGCAGCTCTCCTAAATCATATTTGGTGATAGCCTTTCCGTCCGCCATCCCTCCCCTTACTTTGTCCTTGAAGGTCTTGATATCGACGCGAAATTGATCTTTTATCGCTTTTCTGTAGTGTTCAAAATTTCCTTCGACCTTCCGCGGTTTCTGAGGTTCCACCGACATGGCTTCTCTTTCCAGCCTGGAAACTCTCGAATAATAATCTGGAATCCTCTGAAGGTGATCCATTGCGAGTTCAAGCGCGACGACCCCATTGGTAGTGTGTTCCATTTCGACTTTGATACCCGCAAGCAACTGTTCTAGATCGTAATCGGTGATGGTCTTTTTGTCCGCCATGCCACCTTTGAAGCGGTCTTTGAAAGTTTTGACATCGACGCGAAATTGATCCTTTATCGCCTTTCTGTAATCCTCAAACTTCCTTTCAACGCCTTGACGTTGCGGATCTTGGGCCAACGTATCATCCGGGTTGGCAACCAGTACAGAAGCTAAGGCCAGAGCTAAGACAGATCCGATTTTCAGAACAAGATCCTTCTTCATGTTATTCTCTCCTGAAGTTGATCCCACTCTTCTTTCGGCAACTTAGAGCTTCGAGTGCGCCTTCCTCATAGGCGCCATCTTTCGACTTGGCCTATCGGTATGGTAGCAGAGCAACATCTGTGCCGGAGGCCTTGTCCAGGTCCATTGGACGGCGAGGCCGAGGGGCGCGAGAGACAGGGCTGCAAGCCCTACCCTTGACGATGAAAGCCACACTTCGACACCTGCAAGGGAGAGGGACGCCGAGATCGATCCGGCGAGGAACCTGGATTCCCGCTTCCGCGGGAATGACGGAGGGAGAGATACGCCTTTCGAGAACACTCGAAGCATGCTTTCGGAGGAATGTTCATGAAAATTTGCTTCGCCCTGAACAATGGAAGCCACACCTCGCCCGAGGGGTGTAGGGCGGAGGGCCTAATCCTCGCTTCGCGAGAAATTGCAAATGGCAGATCTCAGATTTCAAATTTGCCATTTGAGATTTGCAATCTGCTGTCCCGTAGGGCTTGGCC
>JACQUW010000178.1 GCA_016210115.1 Deltaproteobacteria bacterium
CCTCGACTACAGCGGCATGACTCACCCCCGAGTCGAACCAGACATCCAGTATGTCCTCCTCTTTCGAGAATTCTTTCCCGCCACACCCAGGACATTGGAGGCCCGGAGGTACCAACTCCGAGGCGGGGCGCGTGAACCAGGCGTCGGATCCCTCCTGCTCGAATATGGTGGCGACACGCTCGCAAATCTCCTGGCGCAGGACGGCCTGGTGGCATCCCTCGCAGTAGAAAACCGGGATCGGGACGCCCCATGAGCGTTGGCGCGATATGCACCAGTCGGGTCTGCTTTCGAGCATACCGCGAATGCGATCACGGCCCCAGGGAGGGATCCAGGTCACCTGGTTGATCGCTTCCAGGGCGTGGCGGCGCAAGTCATTTTTTTCCATGGAAATAAACCATTGCTCCGTCGCGCGAAAGATCACCGGTCGCTTGCATCGCCAGCAATGGGGATAGCTGTGGGCCAGTTTTTCCTCCTTGAGAAGCGCTCCCGAATCCCGGAGTTTTTGCACGATCTTTCGATCCGCCTGAAAAACCGATTCTCCTGCGAGGTCACCAGCCTCAGCGGTAAACCTGCCTTCGCCATCTACCGGAGCGGAGACTTCGAGCCCGTAGCGCTGCCCGACCTCGTAGTCCTCTTGTCCATGACCCGGAGCAATGTGAACACAACCGGTTCCCTGGTCCTGAGTGACAAACTCCCCCAAAATGATCTTGACATCCCGGTCGAGCCACGGATGACGGCAAATCAAACCCTCCAGGTCAGCCCCCATCCAGATGCCGGGTGTTATTTCAAAGTCCTCGAGGCCGATTGCTTTCATGACGCTGGGGATCAACTCGCGATTTAGAATGAGTCCGCCCAGCGCTGTTTTCACATGAGCGTAAGCAAAGGTTGGATGGAGGGCAACGGCCCGGTTGGCCGGCAGCGTCCAGGGAGTAGTCGTCCATATAACAAACGAGGACGACTCAGGCAGCCGCCTTGTGGGTTCATCTTTTACCGGAAATTTAACGTAGATCGATGATGAGGTGTGCTCTTCGTACTCGACCTCGGCTTCCGCCAGGGCCGTTACGCAAGAGGCACACCAGTAAACAGGTTTTTTCTGTCGGTAGAGGGAACCGGCAGCGACAAACTTACCCAGCTCTCTTATTTCCACCGCTTCATAGCGATAATCGATGGTCCGATAAGGGTTTTCCCAGTCCCCCAAGACTCCCAACCGCTTGAATTCTTCCCTTTGGATCGAGATATACCTCTCCGCGTATTCTTTGCAGAGGCGGCGGATTTCCGGTTTGCTGAGCGAGCTTTTTTTAGCCCTGCCGATATTTTTTTCAACCTGAAGCTCAATGGGTAACCCATGACAGTCCCAGCCCGGGACGTAGGGCGAGAAAAATCCCGCCATCGTCTTATACTTCACTATGAAATCTTTGAGAATTTTGTTTAACGCGTGGCCCAAATGGATGTTGCCATTGGCATAAGGAGGTCCGTCATGAAGAATGTATTTTCCATTTTCCTTGTTGGCTTCGAGCATCTTCAAGTAGGTCCCGGCGCGTTGCCATTTTTCGACCTGCAGAGGCTCGTTTTGAGGGAGATTAGCCCGCATGGGAAAGCGGGTCTTCGGAAGGTTCAGTGTGTCTTTGTAATCCATGTAAAGCCCAATGAGGTGGACGCAGAAACGAAGAGTTGTCTACCGGCTAGACGCTACCTGTGGTGGTTCACCCCCCTCACCATCCGCGCAGCAAACTTGTCCGCCTTGTTCTCGGCATCGGCCCAGAAAATGTAATGGGCCAGTTCGTGGTAAACGGTATTGATCCACTTCCTTTCAGAGTTATACTTCCGCCCCTTCTTCCAATTCTCAGGGTGGATCAAATAGATGTGCCCATTTTCATAGGTTTTCCCGGCGGTCTTACCCCAGTCGATGTACTCAAACCATTCTACGTGCGGCATTTTCAAGTGATAAAAACGGCAGAGCGAGGATACGGCCCGTTTGAAGTTCAGCGGTTTGTATTCGTGAAAAAAGGAGCTGAGACAGCGGTCCACCGCCCGGCGCTCCTTTAACGAAGGCAAAATCATCCTCATCTTCTTTTTTCCTCGCTCGCAAGGCAACATTTTTTTTAACACAAAAAAGCCAAAAGCAAAATAGCCGGGCACAAGGGATAAGTGCCGGTTAAAGCCGCTAAGTAATGAATTTTCCTACTTTTTGAGATTGCTGGGGCTGGCAGCCAAGGCAAAAGTTCTACAGGGCACCCTCTTTGTTGATGCTTTCAAGGGCGCATTAAGATCGGCTTGACCCCAAGCCGGTCGCTACCGACTCTCGATTCAAGGGAACGAAAAGTATTATAAGACACAAGAGCAACTTATGAGGCGGCGGTTTCTTGAAAAGCTTTCCTTTAGGGGAGCCTGGCTTGGCTTCAAATTGGGGACCCTCGCGATCAGGATTTTGCCGCGGAGCTTACTGATCGTGGGGGCTAAAGCCCTGGGCAGACTCGGTTTTTGCCTTTTCCGAAGCTATCGTAAGCGATCGATGCGGAATCTCTCTGTGGCGCTTGGTGAGCCGCCGCAATCCCTGAAGGTCGCCCGGATTGTGCAAAGATCACTGATCAACTTTTTTATCGACTTCGTGGAGATGGCCCTTGCCTTAGAGTCGTCGCCGGAAGAGATCCGAACGGACATCGCCCTTCAGGGCCGTGAAAACCTGGATGCAGCACTTGCCAAAGGAAAGGGAGCCATTCTTATCAGCGCTCATTTGGGGAACTTTTTCCTGCTTGGAACACGGCTTGCACTCGAGGGTTATCCCGCGTATGTATTGTTGAACCCGCCGCACGATCAGAACTTTAAAGAGCTTTTGGATCAGTACCGTCTCAAGATCGGCCAGAGGGCGATTTATGCCAGGCCCCGCCGTCAGGCTTCCCGCGAAATGACGCGGATACTAAGGCGCAACGAAGCCGCAATAATCATTGCCGATGAATACCGGTCTGGAAGCGGAGTTCACGTGCCGTTTTTGGGCCAGACTGTGATCGCGCGCCGGGGTCCTGCGACTCTGGCTCTAAGAACGGGCGCCGCCGTTGTTCCGGTCTATCTCATACGAGACGGAGGCGGGAGGCTCATACTGATGGTGGAGCCTGAGCTGGATCTCCTGAGGTCGGGCGAGATCAAGGCAGCCGTCAGAGAAAACACCCGGCGAATTACTCATTGGCTGGAAAGGACGGTGCGTTCCTATCCCGATCAGTGGAACTGGATGAACATCCGCTGGTCTGCTGAATTAAATAGCATCTTGGAAAGGAGAGGCAGTGAAGATCGACCAAAGAGAACTTGACGAATTGAAGAAAAAAGTCGCATTGGGAAATCGAATTTTATTTAATCAGGGTTTAGCGGATTATCATGGGCACCTCAGCGCGCGAATCCCCGGCAGTCCTAAATTTCTCATTAAACCAGTCCTGGCGCCGTTAGGGTATATTACTTACAAAGATCTTATCATCGTCGATATCGATGAGTACAAGAAAGTCTGTGAAGAGAATTGGGCCAAAGTTGCAGGGAAACGCGAAGTGACAAAATTAAAGAGTCCGCCGAGAGAGACGATGATACACGCCGCGATTTACGAGGCTCGACCCGACGTCAACTCCGTCGTCCACACGCACCAACCCCTTGCCACCGCCTTTTCGGTTGCCGGTGTCCCCCTATTGCCCATTTACAATCAGGCCGCGCCGTTCGCTCCGGAGACGCCAATTTTTCCGAGCCCCCGGTTGATTTACACGCTCCAGGATGGCGTCGAGCTCTCCCGGGCTTTGGGAGATCGGATGGCCGTCTTGATGCAGGGCCATGGGATTACCACAGTCGGCGAGGGAGTGGAACAGGCAACCGCGCATGCCGTTTATCTGGAAAGAACGGCCTACATGCAGTGGGTCGCAAGTTCGATTGGAAAGCCGAGATTGATGCCCCAGAAGGATATTGACGTCATGAAAGAAAATATGACCTACCGTTCCTATGACGCCTTCGCCTATCTGGCATCATTGCTGAAGCAGGGGAAGAGAGTATAAGAATAGAAACGAGAGATTAGGTGTGCCCCGGTCTGCCGGGGACCCGATTCACCTTTAGTATAGAGGTCCGGCAAATGGCAAAACTAGAAAAGATCGCAAAGTCCGAGCAAGTGCGGGAATCATCAGGCAAACGGCCGATCGAAGATCTCAGGGATTGGATTCAGCGCGTCGGCGAGCTGGGAGAGCTGATCCGCATCGAGCAACCGGTGGACTGCGTCGAAGAGATGAGCGCCATCACCTATTTGTTAGCAAAACAGTCTCCTTCTCCAGCGGTCCTCTTCGAAAAGGCGAAGGGCTACGAGAACAGTCCTATCGCCGCCAGGCTCCTGTGGAACATCTTAGGTCCGAGCCTGAGGCGTATTGCTCTTACACTCGAAGAGCCGCCGGATACTCCCACGGTCGAGCTGATCCGGCGCGTCAAGGACAAGCTCAAGGAGCGAGTCCCGCCACGCGAGGTCGCCCGAAATCAGGCCCCCTGTTTCGAGCATACCCTCACCGGTGAGGAGATCGATTTGAATCAGTTGCCGATCCCGAAACATTGGCCCCTGGACGGGGGCCGTTATGCTGGAACAGCGGATGCCGTAATAACCCGGGATCCGGACACCGGATATCTGAACGTCGGCACTTATCGGATGATGCTCCAAGGAAAGAACCAGGTTGGTCTCTACCTCTCTCCGGGAAAAGATGCCCGCCTTCATATCACGCGCGCATGGCAAAGGGGCGAACCTATTGATGTCGCGGCGGCCTGGGGTATCGATCCTCTGTTTATGGTGATCGGCTCCCAGACCTTTGCCAAAAACGTATCCGAATACGAATATGCGGGCGGGGTTAAGGGCGAGCCGGTTTCGGTGGTGCGCGGCGTTACGACCGATCTGCTAATTCCCGCGAATGCGGAGCTGGTCATTGAGGGAACTATCCGCCCCAATTCGGTGAAATCAGAAGGTCCTTTCGGGGAGTTCCCCGGCTATTACGGCAGGCCCGAGGCGGGTTGCCCCCTGGTCGATGTGACAGCAGTCCATTACCGGTCCAAACCAATTCTCACGAACGCGCTGATGGCGGACTACCCGTCATAAGAGCAGAGCGTCTTCTTCTCAATCATCCGTTCGGCCCGAATTTGGGACGACTTGGACAAGCTCGGCATCCCTGGAATCCAGGGAGTCTATTGCCACCCGGCGGCTGCCGGCGGCTTCGGCATGACCGCGATCAGCCTCGAACAGCGGCATGCGGGACATGCGGCTCAGGCTTTGGCCCTGGCGGCTCAGGTTCCAGGAGGAGCCTATTACACCAAATGGATCATCGCCGTCGATGAAGACATCGATCCGACGGATGTGAATCAGATCGTCTGGGCGATGTGCAGCCGGTGCAATCCAGTTGAGGACATTGACATCCTGCGCAACACCTGGAGCACGTGGCTTGATCCGACGCAAAACCCCCCGGAAGAGCGGCCCTACGGATCCAAGGCGCTTATCAATGCCTGCAAAGAGCATCGTTACCTCCCCGTCTTCTCAAAGCGTACCGCCCTCCGTAAAGAAATCTATGACGAGGTTGCGTCTCGCTGGCGGGAAATCGGTCTTCCCGGCGAGGTCCCCACGGTGCGCGCCTTCGAACACGAGCAGAAGGTGGTATATCATGAAGTGGGGGGATTCGAGCCCGGCCGCCAGCCCGGAGAAGAAGCCGCGTCGGGCCCGGAAAAAGAGCCAGACAAAGATTGATCCGGGTAAAAAGAGGCGATTTATCGGATCGCCTCTTCGCCCCGCTCGCTGGTGCGGATGCGGATTACCTCTTCCACGGGAGAGACAAAGATTTTGCCGTCCCCAATTTTTCCCGTCTGGGCGGACTCGAGAATGGTCTCGACAATCCTGGGAGTCATTTCGTCGGGCGCCAGGATTTCTATTTTGACCTTCGGAAGAAAGTCAACGGTATACTCGGCCCCCCGGTAGAGCTCCGTATGACCTTTCTGGCGGCCAAAGCCTTTCACCTCACTGATGGTCATGCCGGAAATACCGATTGAGGTAAGCCTCTGTTTCACCTCGTCCAATTTAAACGGTTTGATAATCGCCTCGATTTTTTTCATTTGCGCCTTCCTTAAACCAGCTAATCAGGACCCGGCTGCAAGCGACTATCCGTACTGTTCTTGCGAGAATCCCTGTCGCTTTTAGTCGCCTATTTCAAATCTTCAGTTCTGTCTCCTGGTTAAATATCGTAGTACAGGGCAAATTCATAGGGATGCGGCCTGAGCCTGATTGGATCCACTTCTTTCTTGCGCTTGTAATCGAGCCACGTCTCAATCACGTCCTTGGTAAAGACATCTCCCCTCAATAGAAAATCTTGATCTTTCTCCAGCGCATCGAGCGCCTGATCCAAAGTGCCAGGCATCGACTTTACCTTGGCGGCCTCCTCAGGCTCCAGCTCATACAGATCCTTATCAATCGGTTTGGGGGGCTCTATCTTGTTTCTTACCCCGTCCAGGCCCGCCATCAGCATTGCCGGGAAAGCAAAATACGGGTTACAGCTTGGATCCGGCGTGCGGAATTCCAAACGCTTGGCTTTTTCGCTTGCCGAATACATCGGTATGCGAACGCACGCGCTTCGATTTCTTGCTGAATAAACGAGATTGATCGGCGCCTCATAACCCGGAACAAGCCGGCGATACGAGTTCGTCGTGGGCGCTATGAAAGCGCAAAGGGCATGAGCATGCTTGATGAGGCCGCCGATGTAGTACCGGGCGGTGTCGCTGATCAGCCCATATCCCTTCTTATCATAAAAAATGTTCTTACCTCCCTTCCAGAGACTCTGGTGCGTATGCATCCCTGAGCCATTGTCCTGAAAGAGAGGCTTGGGCATCATGGTCACGGTTTTACCCCGCTGTTTGGCGGTATTCTTAACGATGTACTTGTAGAGCAGCACCTGATCCGCCATCTTGGTAAGCGTCTGATAACGCATGTCAATCTCGGTTTGACCTGCCGTGCCCACCTCGTGATGGTGCACCTCGACCTTAATTCCGCACTTCTCCAGGTTGCGCACCATCTCGGAACGCAAATCCTGGTATTGGTCCATGGGCGAGACCGGGAAATAGCCCTCCTTATACCGGATCTTGTAGCCCAGGTTAGGCTTGCTCCCGTTGCCTGCGTTCCAAAAACCCTCCTCAGAATCAATGTAGTAAAAGCCGTGGTTGTAACTCTGATCGAACCGAACACTATCAAAAATAAAGAACTCCAGCTCCGGCCCCCAGTAGCTTATTTCCGCAATGCCGGTTGTCTTCAGATGTTTCTCGGCCTTTTGGGCCACATAGCGCGGGTCCCGACTGTACGCCTCGCGAGTCACGGGATCGATAACGTTGCAGACCAGGCTAAGGGTGGGGTGCTCAGTGAAAGGATCCATCAGGGCTGTTTCAGGATCAGGGATCAAAAGCATATCCGATTCATTGATGGTTTGGAATCCTCTGATGCTCGACCCGTCAAACCCGATTCCTTCTTCAAAAAGATCCACTGTAAGCTCGGACGCGGGAATGGAAAAGTGCTGCCACAAACCCGGCATGTCCACAAACTTAAGATCGACGATCTCTGCCTTATTCTTTTTGGCTAAATCCAAAACTTCTTTGGATGTCATTGTTCCTCCTCTTTTTCTTCACACCAAAGTTAATTCTAGCGATAGATTTTTGTTACCACATTGCCGGGTCTTGGGCCAGCACGGCACCGACGAGATTATAAAGCATACCCGCTTTCGTTGTGCTGGCTCAAGTCAAGCCCCATGCGCTCCTCTTCTTCCGAAATTCTCAACCCCATTAGGGCCTTGAGAATAGAGAGAATGATGAGAGTCCCGATGGCGGCGAAAGTCCAGGTCGCCAAGACCGCCACGAGCTGGATCCAGAGCTGCCGCGGATTGCCGAGAAACAGACCGTCGGCTCCGGCTGCGTTAATCGCCTTTGAGGCGAAAAGGCCTGTGGCCAAGGCTCCCCAGGTCCCGCCGACGCCATGGACTCCAACGACATCGAGGGAGTCGTCGTAACCGAGCCTGGTTTTCAGATTGCAGGCGGCGGAGCACAATATGCCACCGCCGATCCCGACCCAAATGGCGGACATAGGGTCGACAAAGCCAGAGGCGGGTGTGATCGCGACGAGCCCGGCCACCGCGCCGCTGGCGGCTCCGAGAACTGTAGGCTTGCCACGAAAAATCCAATCCATAGCCATCCACGCCAGGGCCGCTGCCGCCGTTGCCACGTGCGTGACTACAAAAGCGCTGGTTGCCAGGCCATCGGCCTTCAGGGCACTTCCCGCATTAAAGCCGAACCACCCCACCCAAAGCAATGACGCGCCGATAATGCTGAAGGGAAGATTGTGGGGAGGCATCGGTTCATGTCCATAACCCAGTCTCTTGCCAAACATAAGCGCAGCCACCAGGGCCGACACGCCAGAGCTTATATGCACTACCGTGCCCCCGGCAAAGTCAAGCGCGCCCATCCCTGCGGTTCCCATCCATCCGCCTTTCCCCCACACCCAATGAGCCAGGGGATCGTAAATGAAGGTCGCCCAGAGTAAGATGAATACGATGAAAGTGCCAAACTTCGCTCGTTCCGCAAAGGCGCCCGTAATGAGAGCGGGGGTGATGATTGCGAACATCATCTGGTAAATCATAAATACCTGGTGCGGAATGCTGTCGGCATAATCCGGATTAGGATCCAGTCCAACACCGTTTAGCCCCAACCATTCAAGACCGCCGATGAGTCCTCCTTTATCCGGACCGAACGCCAAGCTATAACCCCAGAGCACCCACTGAACGCTAATCAAGGCCACTATGACGAAGCTGTGCATAATGGTACCGAGGGCATTCTTTCCCCTGACCAAGCCGCCATAAAACAGAAAAAGGCCCGGAACCGTCATCATCAACACGAGCGCGGCGCAGGTGAGCATCCATGCCGTGTCCCCTTTATCTGCTTTGGGCGCGGGGGCTGGAGCCGCTGTGATTGTTGGAGCTCCCGGCGTCGCGGGCGGCTGCGCCGGCTCCTGGGCCAGACAAGGAACAGCTAGAAGAGAAACCAAAATCCACAAAGAGAGTAGCAACCGCACTGTCGATCCTCCCTTCCGATGCACAGTGACAGCGGTTTCAGATGAAATCGCTGTGCGAGGGTCAAAGCAACTCTTATACCACTCTTTAGAGGATCGTATTTGTGAAGGAATACTGAGGTTTTTCCGGTGGGTTGACTAGAACCAAAGGTGACCGTGCCTATAATCTAGGCTTGCTGCACGAATCTTGTGCAGCAAGCCTAGATTTGGATTACACGCTAAGAAAAGCCGCTCATGGCTCCAATACGCACAGCCCTTTGCCACAGGCTTAACGCGCGACCTTAACGCCGGCCTCTTGGAGAACCGATCGGAAAAGATCTGTCTGGCGATCCAAGAAATCTCGGAACTGCCCGCTGCCGAGATATCCATCTTCCAGTTGATTTTCCTTGAGGTACTTTTTCCATGCGGCTGCCTTTACCAGGCGACCAAAGGCACCCTCCCAGTAGGAGACGACGTCTGGAGCAATACCTGGAGGAGCGAGAACGCCGCGCGCCTGCACCAGGATAGGGACATTGATCCCATCCTCTTTTATTGTCGGCACATTCGGAAAGGCCTCCATTCGTTTTTCGGTCAACGCGGCGATCACGCGCAGGTTTCCTCCCCGGATGTGCTCGCTCACTTCGGCTGGTTGCGGCATCATCAACTGCACATTACCGCCGAGAAGGTTAGAGATCCTTTCTCCCCCTCCAGGAAAGGAAATAAAATCCCATTTCGCTCCCGTCGCTTTCTGGATCAAAAGCCGAAACAGGTTCTCAACCGAAGTCACAGAGCCGCCCGACATTTTGAGAGTGCCGGGGTTTTTTTTCGCCGCCTCCAGGAAATCTCGAAAGGTTTTATAAGGCGAATCCGCCTTTACCACCACAATCGACGGTTCCAGCACCAAACGAGCAATTGGAGTCAGATCTCTTGTCGTGTACTTGGCTTCTTTTCGCGTAAGGGGAGTAACGACCTGAGTATTTGTGGAAAAGCCGATCGTATGGGTCTCCGCTTTTTTTTCCGCCAGATAGGCCATCATCACCAATCCTGAACCGCCTGCCTTGTTCAGGACGTGCATTCGCTGAGGTAGAATTTTTTCCTTCTCTACCATTTCAGCGATAGCGCGGGCAAAGATATCCGAGCCGCCGCCGGGATCGGTATGAACGACGGCCTCGATAGGCTTGCTCGGTTTGAATCCCTGACCCCAGGCCAGGCCAGGAAGTAGCCAGCCAACGGCCACAGCCATCAGCAACAATAATCCTCTTTTTTTCATGACACTGACCTCCTCATCGAGATAGAAATGTGCCCCGTCTGCGGTTCTACGCTTCCTGAGCACCCGCCTTCACTCTCCAGGACCGCACCTTTCGAACCATGGGAATACATAAAAGGACACCGCTCCCCAGCAGCATAGCCCGTGAGAGCGGCCGCGTAAGGAGAATCATCAGATCGCCGTGAGACATCATCAGCGACTGGCGTAGAGCTCGTTCCATGCCATCGCCCAGGACCATTCCCAACACCAACGGCGCGGCGGGAAAATCAAATTTCCGCATCAGGTATCCCATGAGACCGAACAAGCCCAGCAACCACACGTCAAACAAACTGTTGCTCACGCTGTAGACGCCGATAATCGAGATGCCCAGGATGGCGGGATAAAGCACAAAGTAGGGAAGCCTGAGGATCTGGGCAAAGAGAGGAACCAAGGGAAGATTCAAAACCAGTAGCATGACGTTCCCAATGTACATGCTTGCCACCAGTCCCCAAAAGAGTCCCGGATGCTCCTGGATGAGAAGCGGGCCCGGACGATAGCCCCATAAAATCAGCGCGGCCAATAGAATCGCGGTTGTATTAGAACCTGGAATGCCCAACGTAAGCAAAGGAACCAGAGAGCCTCCGGTGTCCGAGTTGTTTGCACCTTCGGGCGCGGCGACGCCTTCAATGACGCCGGAGCCGAATTTTTCCGGATGCCGGGAGAACGCTTTCTCAATACCATAGGAGATAAACGAGGAAACCGTTGATCCCGCGCCCGGAAGCACGCCGATGAAAAACCCGACAACGGAACTGTTCAAAAAAGCGAAACGGCAATCCTTGAGATCCTGGAAGGTAGGGAGAAGATTGCGGAGTCCTTTGGGAACTGTAAAAGGTTTCGTGCCTCCGGGTGATTCCATGTTCACCAGGACTTCAGCGACGGCAAAGACGCCAATGCTCACAACGATAAAATCGATGCCGTCGAGCAGTTCCAGGTGTCCGAAGGTGAAGCGCGATTCCGCCGTGAACAGATCCGTCCCGATCCCCGCCAGCCAAATACCTACCAGCAGGGCGAGCAAACCTTTGATCATGGATTTTCCTGCTAAAAAGACAACCATTGTCAAACCCAGGGCCATCAAGGAAAAGTACTCCGGAGGACCGAAGCGGACCGCAAAGCGTGCCACCGGGGGCGCCATAAGCATCAGGGCCAAGACACCGACAGTTCCGGCGATGAACGAAGCGATCGCGGCAATTCCCAGGGCCGCGCCGGCGCGCCCCTGCCGCGCCATGGCGTATCCGTCCAGGCAAGTCGCCACGGAGGCGGATTCCCCAGGGACATTGAGCAGGATAGAGGTTGTCGAACCGCCATACTTCGCGCCATAGTAGATACCCGCCAACATAATAATGGCCGTGGAGTGGTCCATCTTGTAGGTCAAAGGCAGCAGCATGGCAATCGTGGCGGGGGGCCCCAGACCTGGAAGGATTCCGACAATTGTGCCAAGGAAGACTCCGACAAAACACCAGAAGAGATTGACTGGAGAGAGAGCGATCGCAAAGCCGGCGAGAAGATTTTCCAACGGGGCCAACTTTACTCCCTTTTGTTAAAAGCCCCAAGGACCTACGGGTAAAGCGACTCCCAGAGCATAAACAAAAACCACGTGAAACCCAAGTGTCAAGCAGAAGGCGACGCTACCGGCGATCCAGGCTGAGCGTTGCTCGAAGATATAGATCAGGAGACCCGTCAGCAGCGCGAGGCTCACGTTAAAGCCCGCCCACGGAAGAAGAGCAATGGCGATCATTAAACCCGACCACCCGATGAGGGCTCTTCGGGTTCCCAACCAGGTCTTTGGATAACCATCTTTTTCTTCGCTTGCGAAGCCAAAGAAGCCAGAAAAAGCCAGTAAGAACGCGAGCAAAGAGACTCCGATCCCAAGCCAGAAGGGAAGAAAGCCGGGTCCGGGGCCAAATTCAGAGAGATAGGGAAGCTCGCCGGATTCGTAACTTACTAAAATGCCGAAGCCAGCAAGCAAAACTCCAACAACAAGATTGCTTTTATCCGGCACGTCCTGAGCCTTTTCGTTGCAATAGAGACATCAAACCGGTTATTTCTTGAAGTGCTTCGAACTTCTCTACCAGGTCCACAACCTGCTGGGCTTCTGATTGCTCGAGCACCCGGAGCGCGCAATCGTAGAATTTCAACATTCGCTCCTCTCGCGTCAGTGGATTGTCCCATCTTCCTCTGGGCCGTTCGCAGCGCGCGCTTACAACAGTGCCATCCTCCAACGTGACGGTCACTGTCGCCCAGGTTCCGGCGAAGTCCAGCCCGGGGGGAATGGTTGTGTCCTCGATGACAGCGATTTTTTCCAGCATTGAGTCAACGGCGGGTGAAAACCTCCGTCGGTCATCAAAGCTGTCGATGGTCAATTTTCCATCAAGCAACGCCAGGGCAACGGTATAATGGATGCTAAACTTCCCCTCCAATCCGCTTCTGGGCTTTGGCCAGTGCGCCGACCAATTCGGGAATCCGACACGAACGACAACTTCACGGATATCAGCGGCCTTTAGTTTGTATCGATCCCGTAGCTCCAGCGCTGCATCGATGGACCAGTGGGTTGTGGTCTGGGCCGGGTATCTCTTGATGGTGATGCCGGGATCACTCATGCGATAAGGCTTGCCAAAATCCTTCACGATCAGTTCCAAGTCGGCCTCTTCGCCAAGAATCAATTGGCCAAAACCGCCGGTTTTGTTCTCGATGATGTTCTCGTTGCTCGTGTATCCTTCGCGCGCGAGAAGCGTGCATTCCACTCCGGCCCTGGCCGAATTGGCCGAATGCTGAGATTTCGTCATGCTGCCCGTATTCGCCCATAGCCCCCCCGTCCGTGAGGCTGCGATCCCGATAGCCATTCGAGTCTCCCACGGGTCCAGCCCCAAAAGCTTTGAGCAGGCAGACGCGCTTCCGATCGCGCCGAGAGTGCCCGGTGGATGAAAGTAGGTGTAGGGCTCCGTGATCCAGTCGACGGCTAAATTGAGCCGTCCTTGCACTTCAAACCCGACCACCAATGCTTCCATAACCCTGGTGCCCGGGAGGCCTTCCTGCTCGGCCAGCGCCAGGAGAGCTGGCAAAACCGGCGAGGTGGGATGGGTGGGTGGCCACCACATCGCCTCATAATCCATCGAGTGACAGAAAGCAGCATTGGCATACGCTGCATACGGAGCGTTGGTTTTAGCAGCCGTCCCGATGATTGTGGCTGTAGGCACTCCACCGAGAGCGCTGATATGCCGAATCAGAATTTCTCCGAGAGGTTGGGTGGAGCCTGCCAATATATTGGCTAAGCCATCGAGTACGACCACCTTCGCGACTGCCCTCACTTCTTCAGGCAACTCTCGGAAGTCGACGGACCCGATGCAGTCCGCCAGCCGGGCCGTAATCCCGCCGCTATTTCTGCTGGAGTGTCTGCCCGGGGTTGCCACTATTCATTCCATCTCGATGGCGCGGACCTGGCCCTATAGTGTCCCGGTGCCGCCGATAATTAGAGCTAAGTATGCACATCCTGAAGAAACCAATCGGTGGGAAGCTCTCGACCAAGCCTTTGCTGGCGTGCTAACTCTAGAACCTTCGCTCCAACCGCCGCGAACTGGAGGCTAAAAGAGTTGTTCATGTGCACCGTAATCTCTTGATCGTTTATGCGCCCGCGACTGCGGCCACTTAGGAGATCAGCCAAATCCGGAACGTCCTCGATTTTAGGGAGAACGTTCTTAAGCTCGCCGCTATCCCTCCTCAAAGGGATCGTTTTTTCCACCGCAGGCGGCGCATAGTCGATGCGGTCTCCGAGCTCCAAATACGATTTCGCCGTAAGCATAATCAGGCCGGCACGGCGATAAGTTTTTTCATCCAATTCCGGCGTGGCGATCGCGCCGACGTGACAGCCGGGAGAAAGCCATTCTCCGTCAAAGATCGGAGTCAGCGAGTTGGTAGCTCCGAGCACGATGTCAGCTCCCTCAACTGCTTCTCTGGCAGAGGCAACGGGTAGTATTTCGATCTTGATCGACTGGCTCATCTGCCGGGCAAAGCTCTCCCGTCGGGAGGACGTTGGACTGTAAACACGCACTGTTTTTATGTTGCGGGCAGCGACGGCGGCCATAACTTGAGCGCCCGCCTGCCATCCTGCCCCGATCAAACCGACCACAGAGGCGTCCCGCCGTGCCAAATGTTTAATACCCAAGCCCGTGGTTCCTCCGACCCGAAATCTCTGCAACTGGCCATCCGGAAAAAGGGCAAGAGGCTCGCCGTTCACAGTGCTAAAAAGAAAAATCAACCCGCAATACTTATAGCGTCCGACAAGCGGCAGCTTCTCTTGCCGGCTCAATCCTTCCACTCTAGAAAAAGCAACGATATCTGAGTTCAAGCGGAGTGCCAACGTGCGCATAGCCGGCACCGCCCCGACCTGCGTCTTGAAGCGATATATCGGGCTGCCTTGCATTGCTTCAAGGACGGCTTGGCCTTCCGGCAAACGGCGAGAGAGATCCGCGGGCGAAACGCGCAGTCCCTGCGCGATGCTCTCAAAAGAGGTCGGGACAGAAACGTCATAGCGGGGAATTCCGACAGCCGCACCTTTAGCGTATTCTGTAAAGCCTTGTTCGAGGGCCTCCATGCAAATTTCCATGGACAGGACTTGCTCAACTTCCGGGTTGCTCAAAATGAGCATACGGTACCGCCGTCAGATGTTGGATGCAGAAAGGAAAAAACAACTTTGGGCCCCTGAAATTGCGACCGAATGCATGCCGCTGCAGGCGAAAAAGAGCGGCGCGAACCGGCAATCGGCAAAATCTACCACAAATCCTTCGGCATGGAGATCCCCTGAAAATCCTCCTCCTCTAGAGGCTCAATCGGCTGAATGCCGATCATCCGAAGCATTTCATAAAGTTGCCGCAGATGGTGGGCGGTATGACTCAGAACCTGGTGCAGCAATTCATGCCCGGTTATGATGCCTGCGTATCCGTTGATAGTCCGACCGAGAATTTCAGGAGACAATTTCGTCGAGGCGTCGCTTACGCGGGCTCGAATTTCATTACCAAACGCTGCTATCTCTTCCATCGTCCGATACCGCTCTGACTCCTCGGCATAAGTGAGCTTAAATGCGCCATCATATTTCTGCGTCGATATAGCATCCAGCACGTGCTTCGGATCAGCCAGTATGTGATAACAAAAAAGTTTTAGCGGACGATTCCTATCCGGCGTATGCCACATGAGTTGCTCCGGCGGAACCTGGCGAGCCGCCCGAACTACCGCCGCAAGGATTTTGTCAAAAGTCTCGAATAGCCAGAGGCCGGCTAATCGTTTTTGCTTTTCTTCGGAGAGATTGAATAGCCGGGCCAACGCATCCCGGTTGAACCCGCTAATGATCTCATCACCCACGACCGTGACAGGCACTTTCCGAATCCCAAGGGATTGAAGCTCGGCCAAAGCTTGTGGATCGTTTTCAACATCCCTGCCGTCAAAAGTAATCCCATTCTGCGAAAGAAACTCTTTCGTGCTGGCGCAGGTGAATCAGCCCGGCCGGTAGTAAACTCTTGGCATCTGTGCGGTATTCATGGTTTGTCGGCCTTCTTGTATCTCGCTTGCGGAACGATCTCCGCCACGATACCTCCGGGCGCCCTGAACTTGAGCGGAATCACCCCGGGATCACTGATGACCTCACAGCCGAATTTGCTGAGTTCCTCTGTATAGCGGTTGATGTCCTCAACCTCGATGCCGAAATGATGGATGCAGGGACCCGATCCCGCAGCCAGCGACTCGGCCGACTCCTCGCGGTCGTATTGAATAAGAGCAAGATCGATCGTCCCATCCGTAAGATGTCTTGAGGTGTGATCTCTCACCCGGCTTGTCTCCGTGGGCACAAAATCGAACACCTTCTCATAAAAATCGCTGGCTCTCTCGAGGTCGTCCACTTTAAGCGCGATATGGACAATCTTAGCCATGATTCCTCCCTCATGAGCGCTCAACAAGAGCACTGTAACACGGCCCGTGATCAGACGCTCCTGCCATCATTTCTGGCCACTGATTTGGTGGGTCGGACTCAAGTCGCCCGCGCGAGTTCGGAGGGAAGGGCAAAATGAACGTTTTCCTCAACAAGCCCTATGTTGCTTACCTCCGCTCCCCGCTCCTTGAAGTAATCCGCGACCTCCTGAACCAGCCGCTCCGGCACCGACGCACCGGAGGTGATTCCGACCGTTTCGATATTTTGCAGCCAGACCGGGTCAATCTCGCTGAGATCATTGACCAGGTAGGCCGCGACGCCCTGAGAGCGGGCGACGCGACAGAGTTGGTTGGAGTTCTCGCTGTTGGGCGAGCCTATGACCAAGACCAGATCCACATTGGGGATCAGCTGTTTCACCGCGTCCTGCCGATTCTGAGTTGCGTAGCAGATATCTTCTTTCGCCGGCGTAAGCATATGAGGGAATCTCTCGCGCAAGGCGTCAACAATCTCCCTCGTATCGTCAACGCTGAGAGTGGTCTGGGTAAGGACCACAACTTTTTCAGGATCCGGCACGCTGGCCGCTTGCGCTTCCTCGACGTTGCCTACGACCCGTACGCGATCCGGGGCCTCCCCGCTGGTTCCAACAATCTCGTCGTGGTTTTGGTGGCCTACAAGAATAATCCAGTAGCCTTTGGATGCGAACCTGCGTACCTCCCGATGCACCTTCTCCACAAGTGGGCAGGTCGCATCGGTGATAAACTGGACTCCCTTCTCCCTTGCCTCTGCGCTGACCCGGGGCGAGACGCCGTGAGCGCTAAAAATCAGCTTTGCTCCCCTCGGAACCTCCCCTAAGGATTGAACGAATCTTACCCCTCTACGGGTAAACTCATCCACCACGTAGCGATTATGAACGATCTCATGGAAAACATAGAGCGGCGGTCCGTACTGCCGGAGCGCCCGTTCCACTGTGGCCACCGCCATTTCGACACCGGCGCAGAACCCTCTGGGTTGCGCCAAAATCACTTTCTTCACAGTCATATCTTCTAAGTCTGGAGGATGGAGCCCCCCGTGTCAATCTGGTTTAAAGTCGCTTGCCCGGTCAATACTTGTCAGAAGACTGGTGTGCGATTTCTGCCCCGCACAACGCACGATATAACGACGCTCACCGAAATAGTGGCCGATCCACGTTAGTCTCCAAATTCACAATAGAGTCGGGGAATCTACGGCTGCCTCAAGGGCGCGCAGGGCTTTATTCATGAGATCGATGCGCCAGCTCAACTCCTCGTGTGCCGGAACATCGGGATTTCCTACCGGATAATGGAATTTGCTTCCGCCCATGATTCTTCCCACTCCGACTTGCGTGGCGACGTTAGAAAGGCAGGTGATGAGCACGACCGGGATCTCCTTTTTTTCGATCTCTCTTGCAATCGTAGCGCCGCTACGGGTGCCGGTACCTCACGTCGCGGTCAAAATTACCCCCTGAACGCCCGAATCAGACAGCTCTTTGGCGATGCCGGCGCCAATCTCCCGCATTTTGCTGGGCATGGCTCCGGTTCCGGTAGTGACATAGTAGTAATCGTGGAGCTTGCCGAATTTCCCCGAGCGCTCTAAAGATCGCAGCGCATCGAGAGGAATCAGCCGGTCGGGGTCTTCGTTCACCGTCGAAGTGTCGTAACCCGTATGCATCGCTTCAAACTCGCCGCGCTGAAAATTGTTGAGCCCTTTGATCGAATACTTGAGGTATTTCGAGCCGCGAGTGCTTTCCAGACGGTCAGGATTGCCTTTCGGCACCAAGCCCCCTTCGGTGACAACAGCGAGAGTCGCGTGAGCGAGATCCCGGATAGCAGCGGGAATAGGATGGGGCGCGGACTCGATGCGCGGGATCTCGCTCTCGAAGTGGTTTCCTTTGAGCTTCGCGATGAGTAGATCGACGGCCCTGACGTAATCCGGCGCTTCAGCCTGGACGGTAAACCGGCGCGGAATTTTCAGGCAGTGTTCTTCTTTGAAGCGCTCGATCTCGTTGGCCTCGTTTGTGATGAGGAATTTTGTCAACTCGGCGAACTTTTTCAGGACGAGGTGCATCCCTGCGGCGGAGGAGCCCGTCTGAATGACAAAGACGTGGCGCCCGATCTCCCGCGTTCCTGGATTGTCTTCGTACATTCCGGTTAAGACCGGAATGCGGCGCCGCTCCCGCACGAAGCTGCAGGTCTTGGCACATGCCAAGCCATATCTTCCTGCATGAAACGCCGGACCGGCGATAAAAAGATCCGGCGCGAACTCTTCCAAAATCTTCGTGAGGGAAACCAGCGCGGATTCCTCCTGTTCGTGGAAGTAGTTGTCCCCGCAAACAACCGTTCCATACTCCAGGCCGTGGTTCTTAATGAGGTTCAAAACTGCGATCCCGGGACCGATGGGCGTCGGTATGAAGAGAAGCTCGTGGCCCGCCCTCTCTTCCCCCCCGATGCCAGCGAAAAACTGATTCAGATAATGAAGGATTCTGAGCATCGGCTTCACCTCACGTTTCGTAAGCAGCCCGCAATGCGCTGGCTCCCATTTTGCACTGAGAACCGAAAAAAATCGTAGGCTCGAAGATGAAGAGCTTGCGCGGGTCCTGCATGGCTTTAAGGTGAAGATCGATGGTTTCTCCCCCCACAATGCTATCCATGGGAGGCAAATAGAGTTTTTCAGACCGGTTGCCACGACTGATTAAGGCATTGGCCTCCTGAGGGTGGTCAACCAAAGGCCTTTCATAACCTTTCGCGCCGTTGTCTTCGTGGAGGACCGCGACGGTCTTGATTCCCTCTTCCTCGCAAGCCTTTACCGTCTGCATAAAATCAACTGTGGTGTTCCCGGTTCCCTCCATAATCGCGACGGCGCCATCGCCGCCCAAATTTTTCGCCAGTCGCGCGCTCCACAGTCCCATCTTCTTTTTTTGCTCGAAGCTGTCGTTATAACCGCGCGACAGGATCACACCAAGGAAGTTGACGTCCTCGTTGTGCCTTCGGATCAGCTCTTCCACGAAGGGGCTTGAGCAGTGCAGGGAGGTGGGGATCTTCCGTTCGCTTTTATAATTCCCGCTCACCACAGCGCCGTCGAAAAACTCGTTTGGATGAACGTAGCTGGGAAGTGTCCAGGATATCTCTTCGCCATAATAGAAAGTTCGGACAAAAGGGATCTGGCTCTGAATCTGATAAAGTAGAACCACGCTGGGAAGTTTCTTCTCCGGTTTTGCCAACTGGATCGCTCTTTGTTCCTGCTTGGCGCCGCTCTTTTCAATGCCCGGCAGCCAGCGACTGAGGCTTACGGCGATACTTCTCACCGCCTGGTCGAAGGCGCTGTTGGAAAGTGATGCGTCAGGCTTCAGCGTGAGGATCAAATGAAAAAAGTCCGAGCCGTAGGAATAGCGGGCGCCCAGTCCTGACATATCGATGATGCCTTCTCTGGGCCTCTCTAGCGGTGTCATGATCTCCAGGTGAGGGAAGATGCCCGTGATGGTGGTCAGCATATTCTTAAGGCGAAGTGTCCGGCCCGTTCCTACGAGCCGGGTCGAGGTATCAATACCGGGAAAAGTTTGCTGATCGCCCGCGGCCTTTGTTATGGGAAGGAAAGTATCGAGGACATGCATGATTCGCTTGGATTCACCGGGACGGGCAAGCTCCAAATGAACATCGATGTCGCGCGCGAGATGCTTGATGCGTTCCTGAATTTGCGCAGGGTCGAGATAGAGAGTCCCATCCTGGAGGCGGGTTTCATCTGCCCACTGAATATCTCCCAATTCAAAATCGCACAACTCTAAATGCACCGTTCGACTCCGGCAAACCTTTCAGCTCCGCTAATGAAGAACTCTTCGATTCTCGCTCGGATCGACGGTTACGTCAAGGACAAAGATCCCCGAGTAGCCGTGAAGGCTCTTATTAATTGCTTGATGTTATTGTTTTGTATCGACGCTACTGAAACAGAAAGATCTCAGTAGGCAAGTGATTATCGCGTTTCAAGACTGGAGTGAGCACGCCGGTCGTGTAACTGCAGCCTCCGGACGAGCTTGCGAGCGAAAAGAAGGGACCGGTGCACGCTGAATTAGCTGATCGAATATGGAAGTGGGATGATGGAAGCTCAGCGGCGAAGCTTCTCTCACCTCAGCGCATCGGCTGTAGATGCCTTCCGGTCTTCTTGATAAAAAGACAACACGGTCAGAGAGACATGGAGAATTCCACAGAAGGCGTAAATGGCCAGCGGCACCAATGATGCGGTAGAGGAACTCAGATAGCTTCCCCAGTAGAAGTAAAATCCCCAGAATAGTGTAAAAAGATAGGTCGCGATGAGAGACAGCTTCTTCCGACCGATGAAGACTAATACACCCATTGTGATCAGGAAGAGTGCGGACTGCCAGGCAAGGATCAATAGCTCAACGGGGCTGAGTTCCGAAAGAATTCCTTCCATAATTTTACACCTCAAAGAGAGTTATCAATGATGACTGAAAAAGATGACCCAACGGGCTCAGATGAATAACGTTTTAGCAAAATGCAGACCGCTTCGTGCTTCGAACATCACATTGAAGAGTTGTTGCTATTTCAGTAGGTTACGCTGCCCGATTGGAATGGCTTTGATCGAGCCGAACCCTTTTCGACAAAATTTGGCACTTTATTCGGTCAGCGAGTGGGCAAAAATTTGCCCATACCCTTTGCGACCGACCACGGATCTCCGACCGTGAGCAGATAGAACGGAAGAATTTTCGATCAGCGAATCTTTTCAACGAAAGCCGCCGCTGCGCCCCATTTCTTCTTTCACCTCAAGTTCCTCTTCTTGTTCTTGCGAGGAACAGCGAAACAGGATAGGAACTCTTAGATGCCGGTGGCAAGGAGGGAGTCCATCCATGACCGGGACGATCAAGAAGATCATCAGACAAAAGGGATACGGCTTCATAATGCCAGACGATGGTTCCGATGAGGTGTTCTTTCATCGCGGAAGCCTGGCTCCGCGCACTCAATTCGAGGACTTCAACGAAGGCGACAGCGTTCAATTTCAGATCCGTCGCGGGGATAAGGGGCCGGTAGCTTTTGATTTGAAGATCCGCTAGGCGTTTTGAGAGGAGAACGTTCATGGAGAAATGGTTTTCCCTGTCTCCTAACCGTCTTGTTTTTGACGTCGCCTCGCGCCTGGGCTCGCTGGAGGGGTACCTTTACGCTGAAGAGAAGGTTGAAAAGAGCTATCTTTCCGGTTGGCTGAAAAATATTGACGCCGAATTCAAAAACGTTCCCTCTGAGTTACGGAACGACATTACCGAAGATTACCTGGCGATCCTTGGAAAAGTCCATGCCCTGCTTGCAAAACTTTACGGAGACCAGGACGCGCACACCGTCGAGGTGAGCCGGATGATTGCCGATCAAGACAGAGGCTCCTGAAGGAGTACCGCAGTAAGAGACCGGTTCCCGGAGCGAAAAAGGCCGCAACCTTCTCCCAACAGAACTACCAGATCGAGCCATCCACGCTAATCGCGCGCAGGTTTACTTTCAAAATCGAAGTGCTAAGGTTTTTCTAGAAGGGGCTATTCTATGGGAGGCTATATGTATGCGCTCCATCGAAGGCATTCATCGTTACAAGACCGACCGGACCTTTGGTCTAAAGGTTATGGAGCGACATCTTCGCATCCAGGATGCCGACACGATCAGACCGCGTACGACTACTATGCGCCGAAGACTTCGCTGATCCCTTATGTGAACCTCAAAGGGATCAAGTTTCTTTTGAACACGATCGCTGAGACAAACCCGAAAGCAAAGAAATTAAGGCCTGAGGCAATCGTGGACCATCCCATCCTGCAGGAGATCGAGATGAGCGGCTTCGCAAAGCAAAGCGCATCCGGAAAATAGTCACTGACTTATTTGTTTTCATAAAGCGATGGGCGCAAACCGCTTAATTCACGAAACCAGTCCCTATCTTCGGCAACACGCGGACAACCCGGTAGACTGGTATCCCTGGGGAGAAGAGGCCTTTGCCAGAGCAAGGAGGGAGAATAAAGCCATTCTCTTGAGTATCGGCTACTCCGCCTGCCACTGGTGTCACGTCATGGAGCATGAGTCTTTCGAAAACCAGGATATTGCTAGATCGATGAACGAGAATTTCGTCAATATCAAGGTCGATCGGGAGGAGCGACCGGACCTGGATGAAATTTATATGAATGCCGTGCAGATGCTCACCGGTCGTGGTGGTTGGCCCATGACTGTATTTCTCACGCCTGAAGGCAGGCCATTCTACGGCGGCACCTATTACCCGCCTGAGGATCGTTATGGTGTGCCTGGTTTTCCGAAGATCCTTCGGGCTGTGGCTGAGGCTTATAGAGAAAGGTCCGAGGAAATTGACAAAAGAGCCGCCGAGCTTGTCAATGCCCTTAAAGGTCTGGCTAAGGTTGAGGAGAGCCAGCGCCCATTCTCTGGTGACCTTCTGAGGCGGAGCGCAGAGCAGCTTTCACGGAACTATGATCCGAATTACGGCGGGTTGGGGCGGGCTCCTAAGTTTCCCAATACCGGCGCCTTTGAGGTCTTTCTCCGCTATTACTGGAAATCGAAAGACCAGCGCTTTTTGGATATGGTGACTCATACCCTGACCCAAATGGCGCTCGGTGGTATCTACGACCATCTCGGAGGAGGATTCCATCGTTACTCGGTGGATGAGAGATGGCTCGTTCCGCATTTCGAGAAAATGCTCTACGATAACGCGCAGCTCATCCTGATCCACGCTCAGGCGTTTTGCGTAACACGAAATCCTCTTTTCAGGCGAGTCATCGATGAAACTTTAGACTATCTATTGCGTGAGATGCTACAGCCCGAAGGAGGCTTCTATTCCACCCAGGATGCTGACAGCGAGGGTGAAGAAGGGAAATTCTTTGTTTGGACGCGCGAAGAGATCGTGAGAATTCTCGGGGACGAAACGGGCGCGGTTTTCTGCCGTATTTATGACGTGAGCGAAACCGGGAACTTTGAAGGTAAGAACATCGTGCATCCTATTATGACCGCCGAGCAGGCCAGCAAATACTTCAAGCGTGACATCTCCGAAATTGAGGACCTTATTGCTGCAGCGAGGAAAACGCTCTTTCAGGAAAGAGAAAGGAGGCCGAAGCCTTTCCGCGACGAAAAGATCTTGGCTTCTTGGAACGGGCTCATGCTCTCTGCGTTGGCGGAAGCGTTAAAGTTGTCGTTTCACGCTGGCACTATCCAGGCGGCCGAGAAGACAGTGGGTTTTATCTTCGCACGGATGTTTCAGGGTGAGATGCTTTTTCACTCCTATAAAGACCGGCAGGCGAAGAATCCTGGTTATCTGGATGATTATGCCTTCCTGGCGGCTGGTCTGATTAATCTCCACGAGGTGCTTCCCGGACGCGGCTATATGGAGCGCGCCTTACAGATTGTGGAGAAGATGATCCGCGAGTTCTGGGATGAACGAGAAGGGGGATTTTTTTATTCCGGTGTGTCTCATGAGCCACTCATTACCCGGACCAAGCCGTTCTTTGATGGTTCTGTTCCGTCCGGGAACTCGATAGCCGCTCAAGTATTGCTCAAGTTATATCACCACACCGGTCGCGAGGAATACCTCAAGATGGCCGAGAGACTGCTTCGTCTCTGCTACGACGGCATCGAGAAGCAGGCTTTTGGCTTTGCTCATATGCTCGCGGCTTTCGATTTCTACATGGAGAAACCAAAGGAGATTGTGCTGTTGGGGGACGAAAGCGATCCCGGGACAAAAGAGCTGCTACAAAAGATCCACAGCGTTTACCTACCGAATAAGATTCTGCAACTTGGAAAGTCGCCTCAGGCGTTGGGCTCTCCGCTCCTGGCAGGGAAGACTCAAGTTGCAGGCAAACCCACAGTCTTCGTATGTCACAATTTCACCTGCTCCCTGCCAGTCACGGAATGGGAGGAACTAAAACCGCTGCTCGAACGATGATGGGGCTCCCGCTCGCGTCGCGAAGAAGGTGAGCTACAACACCTCCGATGCGGGGTTAATCTTGCCTGCCGTGATAGTCTCGACAATGCGCTGCAGATCGGCCGGAGAATAGTATTCGATTTCGATCCGTCCACGCACAGCCTTTGGCCTCTGCAAAACGCGCACCCTGGTACCGAGACGACGTTGGAGCCCCTCTACCACGGCGCGAAGGTTAGGATCAGAAAATGGAGTTTCTTTTGTCCTTCTCCTGAGCGATTTGAAGCGTCTGACGAGTCTCTCCGCTTCACGCGTTGTAAGTCCCTTTGCAATGACCTCTCTTGCGGCGGCCACAATCGCGGCCTCTCCCTGCAGCCCTAGAAGGGCTCGTGCCTGGCCGGCGGGTAGTCTTCCGGCGGCCACCTCCTGCTGTACTTCTGTAGGAAGAAGCAGCAGGCGCACGGAGTTTGCAATGGCCGGCCTGCTTTTTCCCACCCTCTCGGCAATTTCCTCCTGACTCCAGTTAAACTCCTCCTGAAGCCGGCGATAAGCACTCGCTTCCTCAATGGCATTAAGGTCTTGTCGCTGAATGTTTTCTATCAATGCCAGTTGGAGAGCCTCCTGGTCCGACGCCTGTCTCAAAACCACCGGGACCTGTTTAAGTCCGGCCTTGAGTGCTGCCCGAAGTCTCCTCTCTCCGGCGATAAGCTCATAGCCCCCGCCGCTCTGGCGGACGAGTAGAGGCTGTATGATGCCGTTTTCTTTCACCGATGCCGCGAGCTCACTGATCGTCTCTTCTTGGAAAAGGCGCCGGGGTTGAAATCGATTGGGCGAAATTCGGTCGATGTCGACATGAAGAACTGGCGCCTCTTCTGATGCTTGCACTTCGGGAATGAGGGCACTTAGCCCCTTACCCAGGCCTTTCTTCTGCACGACGGTTTGCCTCCCCATTCCGAAGTATTTCTCTTGCCAATTTTAGATAATCTTGAGCGCCCACGGAATGAACGTCATAGAGGAGGGCTGGCTTCCCATGGCTTGGACTTTCGCTCAGGCGAACGTTACGGTGTATGACCGTCTCAAAGACACGGCCAGGGAAATGGGACCTGACTTCCTCGGCGACCTCATGCGCGAGGCGGTTTCTCGTATCAAACATGGTCAGCAGTATACCTTCAAGCACCAGCCCCGGGTTGAGGTTTTTTTGCACGAGCCTGACTGTCTCCAGAATCGAGCTCAATCCCTCGAGCGCGTAATATTCACACTGGAGAGGTACAATCAGGGAATCCGCAGCCGTAAGCGCGTTCAAGGTGAGAAGCCCCAGGGAAGGAGGGCAGTCGAGCAGGACGTACTCGAAATTGTGCGAGACCTCCTTAAGCGCTTCTTTCAGTCTTAGCTCTCGGCGTTCTGTATTCACAAGTTCGATTTCAGCGCCGATCAAATCCCTTGTCGCTGGCGCAACGAAGAGAAACGGGAGTTCCGATTTGCCGAGGATCTCACTGAGGGAAACTTCTCCTATTAGAACGTTATAAAGGCTTTGCTGAAGCCTAGAGCGGTCAATGCCCAACCCCGTGGTACTGTTTCCTTGCGGGTCGACATCGATAAGGGCGGTTTTTTTTTCAGCGACCGCAAGGGAGGCCGCAAGATTGACTGCCGTAGTCGTCTTGCCAACACCGCCTTTTTGATTGGCTATCGCGATTATGGACATTTATTCAATGATATCAATATGTTACGTACGTAATAGCTGTCGTATTCTTCTATCATGGCCCGGCCACAAAAGTAAAGCGAAAACTTTTTTTCACGTGAAACATAATTCCGTGGAGTTACCAGCCAGTACGAAAGTACATCCGCCTTCAGGCGAGCTTTTGCTTCTTTATGTGAACGGAAAGAAGAGATATCGCCGCAGGCGTAATACCGGATATCCTGGATGCCTGGCCCAACGAACTGGGACGCACACGCGCGAGCTTTTCCTGCGCTTCGCGTGATAGTCCCTTTATCGTAGAATAGTCTATTTCCTTTGGAAGACGGAGATCTTCCATCTTCCTGGAGCGTTCGATCATCTCCTGCTGACGCCGTATATAACCTGCGTACTTTACTTCTAGTTCAGCCTGCAGGCCAACCGTGGGCGAGACCGAGGCCATTTGCGGCGCCAAAATATAAAGAACGGAGAAACTGATTTCGGGACGCCGCAGTAATTGAGCCAGAGAGATTTGATTATTGATTGGCGCTGAGCCGACAGAAGTTAGCTTTGAGTTTGTCTCTTCAGTTGGGCTGATGCACACACATTCAAGCTCTTTGATGAGAGTATTTATAGTGGCGCTCTTGGCTTCACTTTTCACATAACGCTCCTGAGACAAAAGCCCAATCCCATAGCCGATAGAACTCAACCTCAAGTCTGCATTGTCTTCCCGCAGTAGCAGTCGGTATTCCGCCCTGGAGGTAAACATCCGGTAGGGCTCCGCATCAGTTCCTTTAGTTACCAAATCATCAACGAGCACACCTATATAGGCTTGGTCGCGCCGGAGGATTAAGGGCTGCTCGCCGCGTAAACTAAGGACAGCATTGATACTCGCGATAATTCCTTGCGCGGCAGCTTCTTCATATCCCGTAGTCCCATTGATTTGTCCCGCGAGGTATAGCCCCTTAACAATCTTGGTCTCCAAAGACAGATAAAGCTGCGTTGGCTCTACATAATCATACTCTATCGCATACCCCGGCCGCATTATTTGGGCTCGTTCCAACCCGTCAATCGATTGCACCATCTCGATCTGGACGTCTAGCGGCAAACTTGTGGAGAGGCCATTCGGGTAGATTTCGACCGTGTCACAGCCTTCCGGCTCGAGAAAGATCTGGTGTCTTACCTTATCCGGGAAGCGAACGATCTTATCTTCTATGGAAGGGCAATAACGGGGTCCCCGGCTTTTGATTACGCCTGAGTACATCGGGGACCGGTGCAAAGCAGAGCGAATGATATCGTGTGTCTTAGTATTAGTGTACGTGACGTGGCAAGGGATCTGCTTTTGGGTAATTCTCTCGGTGGCAACAGAGAAAGGCAGTGGCGGATCATCTCCGTGTTGTACTTGCAGCCGGCTAAAGTCGATCGTGCGGCCATCGAGGCGAGGGCAGGTGCCGGTCTTAAGCCGGCCGATTCTAAATCCCAGTTGCCTTAATGAATCGCTTAGCCCTTGTGCGGCAAAATCACCCGCACGGCCCGCAGCGTAATTCCTATCCCCAACATGAATGAGCCCCTTGAGAAATGTACCGGTTGTGAGGATCACCGTGCGACCATAAAATATCTCCCCGATTTGGGTCTCAACGCCTTCTATTACGCCGTTGGAAACCAAAAGCCCCTCTACACTCCCTTGACGCAGAGTAAGATTTGGACAGCTCTCGAGGACACGCTTCATTCTTTGCCGGTAGAGCGCTTTGTCTGCCTGGGCGCGAGAGGCCCGTACCGCAGGTCCTTTTTTGGTATTTAGAGTACGGAACTGTATGCCCGTTTCATCAATGGCTATCGCCATCTCACCGCCGAGTGCATCTATCTCTTTAACGAGGTGACCTTTTCCTATACCTCCGATAGCGGGGTTACAGGACATCTGGCCGATATGGTCCAGATTTAAGGTCAAAGCCAGTGCCTTATATCCCATGCGGGCGGCCGCCAAAGATGCCTCAATTCCGGCATGTCCGGCGCCGACAACAATGATGTCGTAAGTTGCGCCCTTAATATTCATAGAAATTTTTTTTCACGTGAAACATTACTGGTAGTGGCCGCCTAAGTATTTTATCATCGGCATACGTACTTGCTTATTTTCCAATACAAAATTCACTAAAAATACGTTCTAAAATATCATCACTCGTAACCAATCCAACCACCTCCTCCAACCCCGTAATAGCCTCACGAAGGTCTACTGCGATCATTTCGGGCGGCGTTTCTCTCGTCAGCGCTAGGGCCGTCTCTGCCAGGGCGTTCGCCGCCCGCTCGAGGGCTGCTTTATGGCGCAAGTTGGTGATCACGATCGCAGGCTCGCATTGAGATTCCAGGAGCAGCTCTCGTAGCTGGGATTTGAGGTTATCCACCCCCTCTCCCAATTTGGCGGAAAGAGACAAAACTCCCTTTTGACCGGCTAAAATCCGAGTCTGGCGCAGATCCAGTTTCTGCGGGAGGTCACTTTTGTTTACTATCACCAGCCCTTTCTTCCCTCCAACGATGTTGATTATGAAGTGGTCCTCCGCGGATAAGGGGGAAGATCCATCGAGTACGACAAGAACCGCCTCGGCTTGTTCAAGGCGCTCGAGCGCAAAGTCGATCCCTATTTTTTCTACTTGGTCCGAGCTCTCGCGGATACCCGCGGTGTCCCACAGGGCCACCGGCACGCCACCCAAACTGACACTCTCCTCAACAACGTCTCTAGTTGTTCCTGGTACTGGCGTGACAATCACCCGTTCCACACCGAGGAGCGCGTTAAGGAGACTCGATTTTCCCACGTTGGGCCGTCCCGCAATGCAGACCCTTGCACCTTCGCGAAAGAGCCTGCCCCACTCGTAACTGGCGATTAGAAGCGTAATTTTTTCCTTCAAAGACTCAACTTTAAGTCTCAATTCATCTCTTTGAAGCAGCTCGATTTCTTCTTCTGGAAAGTCGATCGCAGCCTCTACCTGGACCATAATATCGAGCAGCTCTTCCCGCAGTTCTTCCACCCATTTGGAAAGCTCCCCGCGCACCTGCTCGACGGCGAGCTTCATTCCTTTCTCAGTGCGCGCACGAATCAAATCGACAACCGCTTCGGCCTGCGCCAGGTCAAGACGACCATTGAGAAACGCCCTTTTGGTAAACTCGCCGCGCTCAGCGTGGCGCGCCCCACAAGAGAGGATCAACTCTAATACTCTGCGGACTAGAAAAGGCCCCCCGTGGCAGTGCACTTCGACGACATCTTCACCCGTGTAACTGCGAGGTCTGCGCATGAGCGTCAGCAGCACTTCGTCCACGATTGCGCCAGTGTTCGGATCCATGACACTGCCATAATGAAGCGTATGGGATCGAAGCGGGCCGTTTCTAGCTCCTCTGCGGAAGAAAATCTGCCCGGCAATCCGCTCCGTATCTGGCCCGCTTATTCGCACAATCGCCACGCCTCCCTCACCGAGAGGAGTTGCAATGGCCGCTATCGTATCCTCTTTGTACATAAGAACGAATCAATCTTAACAACTTCCGCCTCGATCGCAAACAGAGCTCAAGCCACAAGAGCATCCGCGGTGGCCGTTGGCCATTTGAAAGGCGAACCGATTATCGGGTATTCTCGTCTACCCGATTTCACCTCAGTGAAGGAGAATGCATTATGTCGCTGGATTTACTTGAGTGGGAACAAATCCAAGAAGATTGGCCGTATATTTGGCGCGCGCCGGTACCCGGGGGCTGGCTTATTCGCGAGTTTTATTTATCGCGGGAACAGATGCTCGCGCCTCCAGGCGTATTGCCGACTGCCGGCGGTGTTGGTCTGGGTGTGGGCTGTTCCTTAGCATTTGTCCCGGATCCCAGCCATTCCTGGAATGCAAAAATTAAGTTCCCGGTTGGCAGCCCGTCTTCTGCCGTCTAGTCGGCTACCGGGAGGCAGTACTCCGGTTCAGATTGGGGCGACATTTTAACTCACAAGCGACTCAAGCGCAGGCGCAGCCGTCACTGTAGTGCGTTAGGCGTTTCCCCGTCACTCAATGAAAAACTTCGCTGGGATGTGTCTTAAGAACCCGAAATAGATGATTTTATGCTGTGAGAACTATTCCCAAGCTGCCGATCGCGAGGTAAATCTTTTCTGTCTGGCATTTCTCTGGTCAGCTCGGGCTGAATAGGGCCTGATGGGAAAGCGGATCATCCCGTAAACACCTCAGGCGAGGCGAAGAGCGACCTAAGACGAGATAGGATGATTCTTGCAAGAGGAAAGGCCGCCTTCCCATCGGCTCCTGGAGCTTGGATGAAGCAAGCTCCATGCCGGATGTCCGCGCCCGCTCCAACGGCAAGATTCCAAAAAGAATGACAGATCGGGACAACTGACGGTGACAAACTTACACAAAACGGATGTCAACTACTCATCCATGTGGAATGGTTAGAAGGGGCGAACCTGATGCAACACCAGACCTCGTCCTGGTGATCATTGGCGGTTGGTTACAAGCCTATTCAACTCAACCTTGGATCCTGTAAACTCGATAAAGTTATTCTGTTCCGTTTCAAGCGCTTTTCGAAATAGCCGAAGCGCCTCTTCCCTTTTCCCGCGGAGGAGCTGGTACTGTCCAATGTAAAAGAACGCCTCGCATTCCCGTTCCCGTTTAACTCTGCGGTCCCCCTCCTCGATATGTTTCAGTATCTGCTCCGGTGCGGCCTTTCCAAGGAACAACGAGACGATTGGCCCCGGCCAGCGCTCCAAGCCGAGATTGGATGCAAATCCAGCCAGCTCTTTCGCACCGTCTTTGCCGGACCTTTCACGAGCCAGATAGAGCCAGATGGCTGAAACGATATCGGATGGATCCGTTCTCAAGCCGCGCTCATAATCGCGAGCGGCCGCCTTGAAATCCCCGAGATAAAAATTGGCGTTGGCTCGATTCGTGTATGAGGCGGTCAACTTTGGATCGAGCGCCGCAGCTTTATCGTAATCTGCGATGGCGCGTTCGAACAGGCCTTTGCCCGCGTAGGCCACGCCGCGGTTGTTGTACGGCGCTGGCGCATTGGGATTAAGGTGAACAGCAATTGTGAAATCCTCTATCGCCCAATCGTAAAGCGCCTTTGTATAGTAGATATATCCCCGGTTATTGTATGCGTCTGCATAATCAGGCTTCAGCTCAATTGCTCGATCATAATCTTTGATCGCCCGATCGTATTCAGCTTTACGCTCAAACACGAGCGCTCGACTGAAGTAAAAGACAGCCATTTCCGGCTGCAAGCGAACCGCCCTGTTATGGTCTTCAAGAGCCAGGTCGTACAAATGCTTTTCCGCATAGGCGAGACCCCGATTGAAATAAGCCTGAGCGAGTCTTGGATTCAGACGAAGCGCGGCATTGCAGTCCTCTATTGCCTGATCGTGGAATCCCTTCTTGTAGTGCGCGAAAGCCCGGTTCATAAAAGCGAGAGGATCATCAGGCTGAAACCGAAGCGCTGCGTCGAAATCCGCGATGGCTAGTGCGTACTGCCCTTTGTCGGTGAGCACTATGCCGCGATTCTTATAGGCGAGGGAAAAATTCGGATTGAGCCGAAGGGCTGCGTTGAAGTCTTCGATGGCCAGGTCGTGAAGACCTTTCCTATAGTGGGCAAACCCCCGATTATTGTACAGGACAGGATCATCCGGCTTAAGTTTGATAGCCTGCTTGTAATTCTCGATCGCCTCGTCATAGAGCCCCTTTTCGGCATAGTCCAGGCCCCGGTGGTTGAGTTCCTCGGCGAGCTCACGAAGAAAATCGCTGCCTCTGGGGAACTTGGGAGACAACCCGGGCGAACGTGGGGCGGTGCTCCTTGTCTCGACACTCCAGGCGTTCACAAAAACCCGATCGGGTCCTGTGCCACAAAAGACGAAGAGCAAAAGCCAAAACGCCTTTCTTCCAAAAGGCCTGATTCGGCAGAGCGCTAAGAGAACCCGTCCCATTCTTTTTTTCAGGCTTTGAACTAACGTGATCTGCGGCCGTGCGCGGACCAACGGTTAACACAATTTAAAAACGGCGGCGCGCGGAATGTCAACTCCACGCGAAGGGAAGAAACCTGGAGGTCTGAGGCACAGTCACGAGGAGCTCGGAACCACGCGTTTCGACAGAGGGTCGAGAGCTGGTTGCAAGGTCTCGCTTACTGATCTATCCTCCAGCCCTATGAATTCATGGAAGGAGGAACTCCGATGGCAAAGATCGGCGTCTGTTTTGTCAATCCCGCCCCTCAGGTTCAACCTCGCCAGGTTATTGAGGCGGCCAAACAGTCCGAGGAACTCGGATTTCACTCTTTTTGGCTTATCGACCGAATCGCCTACGATAATCTTGAGCCGCTCACCGCTCTGGCCGCTGCGGCGGCCGTAACCGAAAAGATCCGCCTCGGAACCTCAGTCCTTCTGGCGGCCCTCAGACAACCGGCGCTGCTGGCAAAAATGGTGGCCACGCTGGATTTTCTCTCGGGCGGCCGGGTAACTCTCGGAATCGGCTTCGGCAGTCGGGAAAACGATTTTACTGCCACCGGAGTTCCCTTCAACCAAAGGGGAAGCCGGGCGGAAGAAACGATACGGCTGATGAAACGGCTCTGGAGGGAGGATCGGGTGAGCTTTGAAGGGAAATTCTTTAACGTCCGAAATCTCACGCTGGGCCCACGGCCGATTCAATCTCCACATCCTCCGATTTGGATGGGCGGGACGGCCGAAACGGTCTTGAAGCGCGTCGGAAGGCTGGCAAACGGTTATATCTGCGGCAGCTCGGCTATCCAGGATTTCTCCACGCTGTGGGAAAAGATCGCCAGCGCTGCCATAGAGGTGGGCCGTGATCCCCAGGAGATCGAGAAAGCGGCGCTGACTTTCATTGCCATCGACGAAAATAAAGGGAGAGCGATCGACGCCTGCGCCGCCTATGTTAAACGATACTACGGACAGGTCAGAATGGATATCGAAAAGCACCTGCTCGTGGGAGCGCCGGAGGAATGCGCGGAAAGAATCGAATCATTTATAGGCAAAGGTTTGCAGACACTGATTGTGGGGTTGGTTACACCCGAACTCAAGCAGCTTGAGCTTTTTGGACGAAAAATACTCCCTCGCTTAAGATCGTAACCTACTGGAAAAGTTTATCGATAAACCCGCTTTGGTCGATTTCGCGCATGTATTGCATCTCGGTGAAGTCTTGCGGCTTAAACTTCTTGGCGCTGGGATTTCTGATTGCGATTGCGTCCAGGACCGCCTGCATTCCTTTGTCGCTGGCGTAAGGCTTTTTGGGTAGGGTCTTCAGCAGGTAAGTGTAGGTCTCCTCTAGCGCTTCCCGATCTTTGAGGCGCATCCAATGAGCGAGAACGGCCAGGCTTTCCTCTTTGTTCTTATGGATGTACGCGTTGCCCTCGATAAAGCCCTTCAGGAAGCCAATCACCGTATCCCTGTTTTTCTTTGCAAAGTCCATCGTTGTGTCGATGGAATCATAGGCCCACGTGATCCCCGCATCCTGAAAGCTCGTGATGAGATTGAAGCCAAGCTTTCTAGCAGTGACCGTTAAAGGCGGCGAAATCACCGTCGCGTCTACGCTTCCGGCCCTAAGCGCGCCGAACCGCGAAGTTTGATCGCCTATGCCCAAAATCACTGCCTCTTTTTCCGGATTGATGCCCATGTTTCTGAGGGCGAGTCTTAAAGAGAGATCCGAAACCGAGCCCAACCGGCTCACCGCAAAGCGCGCTCCCTTGAGCTGGCTTGCGCTCTTGATCCTCTGACTGGCCACCAGGGTGTACGGCAGTGTATCCACAAAAACAGCGACTGTGGCAATCTCACCGCCCTGCATCCTGGCGTCAACGATAGAGCTTGTGCCTCCGGCATGAAACTGAACTGACCCGCTCACCAGCGCCTGGACCGTCAGCGGTCCTCCCTGGAAAGTGATGATCTCAGTATCAAAGCCATACTTTTTAAAGAGACCTTTATCGTTGGCGACCCAGAGGGGGAGAAATTCGCCGCTCAGGCCGGCGCTGCCGACGCGTATGGTTTTGGCCAAAGCCCCTGAGCACAAAAAGCCCGTCAAAAAGAAGATCCATGCAAGCGGCCAAATTAACTTTTTCATCTCCCCCTCCGGAAGAATTTTTCAGCCTGAGCTACTCGTACAAAAACTGGCTCCCGAGTTTTCTCGGGACATAGCGCCCGACGGGCTCGCCCACTATCTCCATCCGATTCGCCTGCTCCGACCATTGAGCCACAACGTTGCCGCGGACAACCGTCATGACAGGCCAACCGGTAAACTCCCAACCCTCGTAGATAGACCAGCCCGAGGACGTGTAAAGCATTTCAGGCTTTACACTCGCTTTTTTCTTCAAGTCCACGACGACAACATCCCCATCCGAACCGACACGGATGGTTCCCTTCTTAGGAAAGAGCCCGAACACCTTGGCATTGTTCTCGCAGCAGATCTCCACGAGCTTCTCCAGAGTAAGCCTCCCCTGGTTGACTCCCAAACTCAACATGACTTGCATGTAGGCCTCGACCCGAGAGGAAAAACCGCTCACGGTCTTCCACACATCGCCCTTGACTTCCATTTCGCTACGCGGAATTCCGTGGTTGACATGATCGGTCCCGACGCAATGGATTCGTCCATCCCTCAAGCCTTTCCAAATCCTCTCGATGGTCTCCTTGCTTCGCAGCGGCACATTCACCTTCCAAGTATCCTTCGGCAGCGAGAGATAGCACGGCGCCGTCTGAGCATAGACCGTCAGGCCATCCTTACGCGCTCTCTCCACCTCATCCATAGTCTCATCGCAAGTGCAGTGCTGAATGTAGAGCGCGCAATTGAGAAGCTTCGCGAAATAGGCGAACTGGCGGACATGAGCGGCCTCGACGAAATGAGGAGACCGATCATCCCACGCGCCGTAATCTTTTCTTCCTTGCTCTTTAAGACGCTCCTCAAGGACTCGAACGATTCCCCAGTTTTCGCAATGGAGGCTTACGATGCAGGGAGCGCCTAACCTTGCTGCATGCTCCATACCCTTGTAGACCGTGCCGTCATCGAAGCCAAAGAAGCCCATTCTCTTTTGGGAAACCCATCCCGAGGCCTCCGGCCGCATCATGTGAAGATAGTATTTAAATGACGTGATGCCCAATTTTTCCACGTACTCCGGGATCTCTTCCGATTGGGCGTCATTGGCCAGAATCGGCGTAAGAAAAAAATCGACGCGCGAGTTTTTTTCCGCCGCGTCTTTAAAAGCCGGAAAAACCTCGCTGAATGAGACGATATCGCCGGGCTCATTCTCGAGCTTGTGCTTCATTTGCATGTTAGGGCTCGTAAGCTGCATTCCCCAGGTCGTTACTCCCGTGGAAGCCGCTGCCTTGGTCTCGCTGATGAGATCATCCGTGATGGGCCTGTGAATCCCCAGATGGACTTCTGGATCGATCAGACCTGGAAGAATGTGTTTACCTTGAACGTCGATAACCTGCCGGGCATCGGGCAGTGAATCATCTCTCCCGACCGCAACGAATTTGCCGCCTTTGATGGCAACGCCGCCTTCAAAAATACCCAGCGACGAGACTATTTTTCCGTTTTTTATAACTATGTCAGCCTGTTGAGACATTTCTTTGATTCCTCCGTGAATTTTCTGCGCCTATGACTCGATGGGATAATTTGCGTGTCCCAGCTTGCGCGCCTGGTATCTTCCTCTTGGCTTGCCGACGATGTTCGCCTTCTGCTCGCGATCATTCCACTCCAGGGCCACCTCGCCTCTTAGAAACACCATGTAAGGCCAGCCCGTCACTTCCCATCCCTCAAACACAGACCAGCCGGCGGAGGTCAGGAGCATATTCGCCGTGATCTTCTGTTTCTTCTGCAGATCCACGAGCACGATGTCCGCGTCCGCGCCGACGCGCAAAACGCCCTTTTTGGGATAAAGCCCGAAGGCCTTCGCCGGTCCCTCGGAGCACAGCTCAACGCACCGGGTGAGGCTGATTCTTCCCTTGTTGACGCCTTCGCTCAGCATGGCGGGAAGGATCGCCTCCACGCGGGAAGAAAAGCCGCTGACGGTCTTCCACACGTCTCCTTTGACCTCCATCTTATCCCGCGGCACGCCGTGATTCACGTGGTCCGACCCCGTGCAATCGATTTCTCCCGCCGCCGCCGCTTTCCAGAGCTGGTCCATGGTCTCGCGGTCTCTGAGCGGCACGTTGATTTTGTAGACGTTGTGGTCGAGGGTGAAATAGACAAAGCCCGTCTCGCTGATGACTTTGACCCCTTCGCTTCGCGCGCGCAGGATCTCATCGATGGTTTCCCGCGTGGTCGTGTGAACGATATAGAGAGGGCAGTTCGTCACCTTTGCCAGATAAGCATACTGGCGCACGTGCATCGCTTCGACAAAGTGCGGGCAACGCTCATCCCAGGCGGCGTTGTCTTTTCGCCCCTGTTTGAGGAGGCGCGCCTGCATGACGCGGATGATCTCCCAATTCTCCGGATGAATGCAGACGATGCACGGAGGGCCAAGCCGTCCGACGTGCTCCATCCCGATAAAGACCGTCCCGTCATCAAAGCCGTAGATACCGATCTTTCGCTGGGGCTCCCAGTGGCCCAGAGTTTCCTGTCCACGTTTCAGGTGAAGATAGTACTTGTACGAAGTTGCGCCGAACTCCTCGGCCAGGCGCGGAATCTCCTCTACCTGCGCATCGTTGGCTACAAGTGGCGTCAGAAAATAGTCCACCATCGAGTGCGTGTTCCCCAACTCCTGAAATATGGGGATCACCTGACTGAAGGGGACACTGTCTTCAGGATCTTTGAACTGCTTATAGCCCCGGCTGATGGTAGGGCTGGTTAGCATCATCCCCCAGGTCGTAACGCCGCCCGCCAGAGCCGCCTTGGTTTCGGAGATAAAGTCATCCTCTAATGGCCGATGGATTCCCAGATGGGTCTCCGGGTCGACAACCCCGGGAAGAACATAATTCCCCTTGGCATCGATTGTCTTTTTGGCCGGGAAGCCGCTAAGATCCGTCGCGATGGCGGCGATCTTTTCACCCTTGATCCCGACGCTTCCCTTGATAATGTCGGGGGGAATCACAAGGTTCCCATTCTGGATGACAAGATCGAACTCCATAGGTTTTACATCACTCATAACGCCTCTTTCCTTTCTATGAATGGCTCTAGTGTGTGTGAATGGCTCTGCTGCCGTAGGTTGTAGAACTCATCTGAGCTACAACGAAACCTTCGCTTTGTCAATTTCCAAAAGCATCAAGAACGGCTGCGATCCCTAAATGCCTTCTGATAAAGTCGCCGGACTGTCCGCTCGGCAGGATCCGATCGTCTCTGAAGCTGGTTGTAAAACTGCTTCATTCTCTTACTGATCGGCTTGACGCGCTCCACCAGCGTATCTTCGTCCACTTTTGTCAAACGTCCCTCTTCGACTACAACTTCTCCATCCACCAGAACCGTATCGACCGAACCGCCCCCTTCGCAAAAGACCAATTGGTGAATGATGTTATTGAGCGGGAAAAGCGGCAGTTGCGATTTTAGGATTATGAGATCGGCCCGGCGCCCTTTTTTTATTTTCCCGATTTTGCCCCTCCATGCCGGAATGGCATTTGCGCCGTTGGCGGTTCCCATCCGAAGCGCCTCTTGGGCTGTGACCCATTCCTCGCTCCGCTCCGATGTCAGCCGCGACAGAAACGCGGCCAGTCGCATCTGATCGAAAATCGAATAGGTGTCGCTGGTATCTCCCCCGTCGGTTCCCAGCGCTACATTGACCCCATGTTTCCTCATCTTGATCACAGGAGCCACTCCGCTGCCGAGCTTGAGATTGCTGGCGGGATTGTGAACGATGCTCGCGCCGGAGGTCGCCATGAGATCCAGTTCCTCCTCGCGCAACCAGACGCCATGGGCCGCTGAAAGCCGATCGGACAGAAAACCGAGCCTCCTTAGATGCCCAACCAAACTTCCTCGATACAACTTTCGCGCGGCCCAGAATTGCAGTCTCGTCTCCAAGAGATGGGTGTGAATTCCCAGGTCGTGCTGCGCCGCAAGCCGGCTCACCTCTCGCAAGAGGCCGTCGCTGCAGTTTTGAGGCGAAGAGGGAGCGATCATAAGGCGAGACGTGCCGGATGAGTTTTTGACATACTCGAGCACTTCCAGGAACTCCTCGCGCCAGGGTTCCTCGATTCTCGCGTCCGACGATTTCGCGCCAGAACGGGAGGAGATGAGTTGAATGAAATCCTGATCGCGCAGCGAGGCTGCGAGCGCGCCTCGAATGCCGGTTTTTGCGAACGCGCCGAGAATGGCCTTCATCTTCGCAACGCTAAGTCCCGGACGGGTAGAAAAGTGATCGACGACCGCAGTCACGCCATGTTTGAGCATTTCGCCGCAGGCGAGCTCGGCCGCCGCGCCGATCTCTTCCGCGGTCAGATGCGCCATTTCTTCGGTGCGAGCCCGGTAGCCGCGCCAGGTTTCCATCCGGACGTTATCTCGCATGCTCCTTTGCAAGATCTCGGTCAAATGGGAATGGGCGTTCACCAGACCTGGAAGCACAATTCTTCCTGTGCAGTCGATTCGCCTGTCGATCGAGAAATGCTCGAGATGGATTCGCTTTCCCAGGGCGGCAATGACACCCCGATCAATCACGAGCTGCTGCCCTTCCAGAAGCGGCTTCTCCTCTTCCGCCGTTACCACAAGCGCGTTGTCGCAGAGAATCGCCATTTCATTGCCTGCAGAGGAAAACTATCTCGTCCGGGGCCGCTCGGTTATGACTACCGCTTGTAGAGGCCATCGATAAATCCGCTCTGATCCAGTTCCCTGATGAAGCGCAGGTCGACCAGGTCTTCGGGCTTGACTGTTTTTGCCTTCGAGTCCTTTTCGGCCACGGAATTCAGAACCGTCCTGATTCCCTCAAGCGTCGGATACTGTTTGCGCGGAAGCTGCTCTTCGCTGACGTAGCGGTCATAGCTCTTCTCCGTGCTCTCCCTATCCTTCGATTGACCAAGGTACTTCGTCATCACTCTTATCCCCGTTTCACGATCGGTTTTGATCCGATGGACAGCCTCAACGTGGGATCTCAGATATCTCTTTACGATATCGGGGTTTTCCCGGATAAACCTCCGCGTTGTCACCGGCGCCGTGTGCTGAAAGGCAAGGCCCTGGGTAGAGACATCGGCAAGCAGGGTCAAACCGCTCTTGAGCGCCATCAGCATAGTCGGAGGTGGAAGGACCGTCGCCTGAATTCGCCCCGCCCCGAGAGCCGCCAAACGGTCTGTAGTGCTCCCGAGCTGGATGATGGTCACGTCTTTTTCCGGGACAAGCCCAAGCTTCTGAAGAGCAAAACGCGCGACAAAATCCGATGCTGAACCGAAGCGGCTGATGGCTAGAGTGCCTCCTTTTAGTTGCTCGGCGGTTTTGATCTCAGAGCGGCTAAGCAACCACCAGTCGAGAGTCACTGTGCCTCCGGCAATGAAGACCACGTCCGAGCCCCCGAGATGGGCATTCACGGTCTCAGGACCGGCATTTTGAGAGATCGCGGTATAACCGGATACCAACGCCATGAGCGCCGGCGTCCCTCCGGTAAAATAGACAAGCTGCGCGTCCAGTCCGTTGCGGGCGAAGATTCCGGTTTCCTTCGCCACCCAACTGGGAAGCTGATTGATGCTGATCGCGCTGTATCCCACGGTAAGCTTGGTGAGCTTTTGACCGGAGACCGGAAGAGGAAAAATGAGCCCTAAGGAACCTAGGAGAACCAGGAACGTTACCGCCTCTCGCGTTGACATCGGAAAATACCCCTTTCCGTGTGTTCTTGTTGTGGTTTTCCGCGACACAACTCTCGACTCAGCAGCGACAAGTTGGCGCCTCGATCTTTCTATACAAGTCGGCTTTTTGTCAATGAAGAAATTAGAAATAGTTGCGGGCGTTTTCACGGCCTCATAGCACCTGCCAGTGTATAAGACAGGAGTTCGCGATGCGAACACCGGCTTGTTCGAGGGAGAATTCAAAGTGGCTTGGCAAATGCTGTGAGTACGCCGCAACACCTGGATAGAGCGGGAGTTAAAATCGCATTTCGAGCGTCAGGCTGCGGATCTTGCCGTTATCCAGCCGATCTTTATCTTGCACGATGAGCGTCCATGTCCCCTGTGGTTTCTTCCCGTTGAACGCGGCGAGGGCTGGGGCGCTGACCTCGTCGTAGGTTTTCTTAATGTTATCCGTACCCCCACCGTCACGGTTGTGAAGCACTACAGGAGCCACGCCGATACCTGCTGGGGGCGCGATGGTAACCACCAGATCCCCAATGTAGGTATGCTCAATATCCACCCCGATCCGCAGCGATTTCAGCGGCTTTGTATCCGCCACCTCCAGAGCGAGTTTTGATGTTTTGAAATCTCTGATCCGCACGTCTCTTACGACCGTGCGGATATCGACCTGATCCGGTTGAGCAGGTAACGCCAATTCCAGCGCTTTTTTGGCGTTCACGCGGCCATAGCCATAAAGCGGGCTATGGCCATCAGCGCCGTAATTGCCGCCGGCCGTGTCGATTCTATCGCAGGAGCGTTTAATAACGTCCTTCACTTCGTCCCATCGAGAATTTGGATTATGGGACAGAATCAACGCGGCAACACCAGCCACACCTGGGGCTGCGCTCGAGGTGCCGCCGAAGCTGTTCGTATAATTGCCTCCGGCGTCGCCTTCGGCTCCCGAGCCGGGATTATACCCCACCGGCCCAGAGCGGTCGGTCGTCCAGATTCCTGGAGTCTTAGACGGGAAATAATTGTTACTGGGAAAAGCACACCAAACGGCTTTGCCGTGATCGCTGTACGGGCTCTTTTTTTCGACGTCGTTGCACGCGGCCACAGCGATCACTTTCTCATAGCTGGCGTAGCCATCGTTATCGACGCTCTCGTTGCCGTTCCCAGCCGCAAAGATTACAACGCACCCTTTTCCATTGCGCCCATTTCTAATCACCCAGTCGATCGCGAGCCGGGTGCTATCCGGCAGCGGAACCTTTTGGTTGTGCAGCGGATCCCCAGGATCGGTAAAATCCCCATCCTCAGGACCCCAGCTACACGAAATCACGTCGGCGCCGTTCTGCGCCGCCCAGATGAAGGCATCAGCCTCAGCCTGTGAACCAAGTCCGGACGCGAGGCGGATCGGGAGGAGCCTGGCTCTGGGCGCAGCGCCTGAAGCGCCAAAACTCCCGTCCGCACACGCCACGCCGGCGCACGCCGTCCCGTGATTGTCGCCATTCCCCGGGCGTGGGTTGTTGTTGCGGCGCGTCACATCACGCGGGGCAACGATTTTCCCTGAGGACCGGAACTCCTCATGATCGAGATCTACTCCATCATCTATGACTGCGATAATCGTTCCCGAGCCGTCGCTCAGCCCCCAAGCGGCCTCCACGTTGGCGTGGGCATCGATTACCTGGCCATTGAGAGTCGTCCTTTTGAGGTGCCATTGCTGAGCGAAGGCACGGCGGCGCACCTGACGGATCAGCTCAGGATGGCAAAATTCAACCGCAGGCTCTTTCAAAAGGTTTCCGACTATATTGAAGATCGCTAAACCTGCTCCCTCGGAAGCGCCCACGAAATAGGCATTGCGCGCGTACTCGATCTCGCGCTTTATGCTCAGACCGTAAGCCTTGAGAAGCTTCTGACAAGCGCTGGGTTTCTGGTCGTCGTCAAATTTAACAAAGGCGTTCTCCGTGTAGAGGACGGGAGCGTTGGAGGCCGGATCGGAAAGGACGCGCCCGGCGAAGCGGATATCGGGTTCGCGTTTCAGCACGGCCCGTGCCCGATCGCGAAGCGCTCGTCTTCTGCGCGGCACGCGAGCGCGCAGGATTTCTACGCCGGCCTCGCGGAACCGCGCCACAAGCGTGAATTCGCTGAGCGCGCGCCGGCTGGCTGCTGACACAGCGCTGACGCTGAAGGGCACATCTTCCAGCAAGGTTTTCCGGGTCTGTGTCCTAACCGCTATCAGATCATCGCTGATAACGAGCGAATACCGTCTCCCTTTCCTGCCCCCGTATTGAACCGTGAACATGATCTGCGGCCCTCCTTTGCAACTGTTGTTGGCTCACGCCCATTTGTGCGCTATACGTGAAAGCAGATGGTCAAAAAACATCTCTTTTGTCAATACCCGGAACGGGTTTCCACGGGTCCAGCGCTTCCAATCTCTGTTTACGTATGCCTGCCGGGCTATTACGCTGTGCACAACCGTCCGGCGGCCGCTCCGGCCTCCGGGGCTATCTTCCTTCTTAACGACGGTGCAATTGCGGTTTTTCAAGGCGAGCCCGATACGGAAAGTTCTTCCGCTGCCGGCAGTCTCAGCCCGGTTTACAGGCTGCATCCCGGCGGGCCGCTCGCTGTTCCCACGGGGCTGGTCCTTGTGCGCTTTGCTGCGGGAGTGGTGGCCGAAACCCGGCGCGAGCAGCTCGCGCAAGCCGGCTACGAAAATGTGGAAAGCCTGGTTTATGCGCCCCAGGCGGTATGGACCCGCGCCCGCTCGGGCGACATAGCGGCGGCGTTAAATGGAATCCCCGCGCTCCAAGCCTTGGCTGACATTGAGAACGTCGAACCGCAAATGCTCATGCAGCGCGTCAGGCGGAAAATGGCATGACGTGCGGCAGGCGCAAAGCCATGATGAAAAAATCGGACGGATCGACCTTAAATATTAGCCGATCATTTTGCAAACGGAAGGCCGGTCGTATGTAAAACCGGCGCGGGGTCTTCACGCCGCAACACATTAGGAAGGACAGAGGATGGCTAAACCAAATCTCTACGGCAAAGTCAGTGCCGGCGAGTTCTACCGCAAAGCAGGCGCCCGCCTGACGGAGGAAGCTGACGCGTCTCAAAGACTTCACAAGGTAGGGACGCCGGAAAGAATCGCACCCCTGCTGAAGGCCTACCATATGTTCGACAAGGCGCATGTTGTCATGCTTGCGGAGGAGACGCTGATCCCGATGGAAGACGCCGCAACGATACTGCGGGCGATACGGGCAATGGAAGCCGAGGGATGGGAACGACTCAGGGCCGAGGGAGGCCACGGGCTGTTTTCCGGAGAAGCTTACCTGATTGAAAAGCTCGGTGAAGAGATCGGAGGGAAAATCCATCTCGGGCGCAGTTCTGGCGATCTCAACTCGGTTTCGGCCCGAATCGGGCTGAGAGAAAAGTTGCTGGGTGTCATGGAGGCGGAGCTTAAGACCCGGGAAGCTTACCTCAATCTGGCCGAACAGCACCTGGAGACCGTGCTGCCGACCTACACGATGCTTCAGCAAGCGCAGATCGGCACGTTCGCGCACTATTTGGTAGCTTGGACCTTGCCCCTGGAACGCGATTTTCTACGACTCAAAGGAGCGTATGAGCGGACGAATGTCAGCTCCGCGGGGGCGGGGATAGGAACGGGATCGGATTTTCCCCTGAATCGTGAGAGGACTGCGGAGTTGCTCGGCTTTGACGGGGTTTGCGAGAACGTCAGAGACGCCAATGCGGGAAGAGATTTTATCCTCGAAGCCCTAAGCGCGATCACGATCCTAACGGTGAACCTCGGCTGGGCGACCGACACAATCTTTCTCTTCGCCTCGAACGAATTCAATTTTGTCGAGATGGCGGATCGTTATTGCGGAACGAGCAGCATCATGCCGCAAAAAAAGAATCCTCATTCGCTAATGGCCGTATCTGAGACCGCGAGCCAGTTGAGCGGTGCTCTGTCTACCACCTTGATGAACGCGAGAAGTATCTCCGGTTCCGTCAAGCCAGTTCTGCAGCACTTTGATGCGACCGTCGACGCGCTCAATCTGTGGGCCGGAATCATCTCCACACTTAACGTCAACAAGGACGCGATGCGCGAAAAGACGCTCGAATTCTGGGCGCTTGCGACTGACCTTGCGGGAGCCATGGTAAGGGAAAAGAACCTCCCCTGGAGAACCGCGCACCAGATCACCGCCATTCTCGTGAGAATCGCTCTGACCCAAGGGAAGAAGCCTGCCGAGATCGACAGCGCTTTTTTGGACCTGGCGGCGCGCGAGTATCTCGGACGTCCCATTGACCTCGGCGACGAAACAATTCGCCAGGTCTTGGACCCTCTAAGGGCCGTTAAAGCGCGGACCTTGATGGGCGGCACCGCTCCGTCCGAGGTGCAAAGACAAATCCACCGTTGTTACGAGGTCTTGCGAAAACACAAAGAAGCGCTGCAGCGGATGATGAGATCGTTGGAAGAGGCAGAGACGAAGTTGGAGAACGCCATCGACGCCATTCTGGGCGAGGCCTGAAGGAGGCGAATGATGAAGCCATTTGTTAGAATCTTTTCTGGGTTGTTTCTAATATTTGTTTGTCACAGCGTGATCTTCCCGGGCACCGCCGCTTCTCAAGAAAAGAGGCGGGAAGCCATCGTCGAAGCGGCGAAGAAAGAAGGGAAGCTGCAGATCTACGCCCTGCTCGTCATTTCGGACCACATGCAAATCATCCAGCGCTTCAAAGAAAAATACCCCTTCATTGACGTTCAACTCTACCGCGGGACCAGCGAGCGGCTCTACAACCGAATTGAAACCGAGGCGCGCGCCAATACCTACCTGGTCGATGTGATCGGTGTCGCCGGGTTTCAGATGTACCAGCTCGTCAAGCGCGGCTTGGTGGGAAAATACGATTCTCCCGAGCGGCGGCACTACGGCGCGGGGTTCAAAGATAAAGAGAGCCACTGGACGGCGTATTACGTCAATCCGCTTGTCACGGCGTACAATACCCGGCAGGTCAGCGCGCAGGACGCTCCCAAGGACTATCCCGATCTGCTGGGGCCGAAGTGGAAAGGAAAACTGGTGATGGAAGATGATGAGATCGAGTGGTTTTCCACGATGATGGGTTTTTGGGGCGAGGAAAAGGGTGCCGCTTACATGCGCCGGCTCGGAGCGCAAAACTTCTATTTCCGAAAGGGGCATACCCTTATGACCCAGCTGGTTGCCGCGGGGGAATATCCCGGAGCGGTCCTGCTCTACGCGCCGCAAACGCAGTCGACGCGCTCTGCAGGAGCCCCCATCGACTGGAATCCTCTCAATCCCACGGTTACGAGCATGAACGTAATGGGCATCGCCGCGCGCGCGCCACACCCGAACGCCGCCATGCTATACGTGGATCACATGCTCTCCGAAGAAATACAGCGGGAGTATATATCCGGAAAGTTTTTCAAGGTCTCGGCGAGACAAGGAATCAGCAGTGCCATTCAGCAAAAACTGAACCAGGTTAAATTGATTCCTACGGACATCTCACAGTCGGAGCATATGGAACGGCATACGAAGAAATTCGCGGAGATTTTTCTCGCCAACCGCTAGCCTCGGGCAACGGTTGTTTACCGGCGGGCTTTTTTAACTGTCCAGTCGATGCTCAACCTCCCGTCCCGAGTCCAATCCCAAAGCCCGAAGGATTCATCGAGCCGCGGTTCATAAACGAGATGGAGGCCTCGGGGTTGTGGCGGAGTTGAGTTCAGCCGATTAGGAACACCGGGGGCGTCTTTAGATAGCTCATTTATGGATGTCGAATCACCAATCCGCAGCGGACAAATTGTGAGCGGGCCACTTTTCAACGAGCCGATGCGTGTGGGGACTGTTGCAGTCAATGGTCCGGACATCTGGGTTCTCGGACTCGTCGGTGCGCAGTCGGAAAAGTTTCGCAAGGTCACGTTAACGGCTAAAGATCTCGAATCTCTCACGATTCAGGACACGACAAAGAGCTATGACCGGGACGGGAGGCTTCTCCGTCTCGGGCTCCAGGCATACGCTCTCGGCATCGCCTACGAGTTCGATCCTTACTTCGGGTTGTCTATTTCTCGTGTCGATCCGCTGCCGCACCAACTTGAGGCAGTCTATGATTACCTGCTCAAAACAGCGCGGGTCCGATTCCTCTTAGCCGACGATGCGGGAGCGGGCAAGACGATTATGGCCGGTCTCCTGATTCCCGAACTAAAGCTGAGAGGGCTTGCTGAACGAATCTTGATCGTCGGTCCGTCGAATCTCACGTTTCAGTGGCAGCGGGAGCTTAAAGAAAAATTCGATGAACAATTTCTGGTTGTGAAAGGCAGCAATATCCGCGATCAATTCGGAGTCAATCAGTGGCTGGAACAAAACCAGGTTCTTACTTCCCTCGATTTGGCAAACCGTGAAGATATTTTGCCGGGCCTTCGCCAGGTTCATTGGGACCTGGTGAAGAAATATGCCTTCCGTCTCGCAATTGTCTAAGGATCAATTCGACATATTCCGTAGCCGTCTCGGCGCGGATGGATTCACTTTTGAGGACAGACCCAACCATGTATTTCTCGCCCGGAAATCCGGTGCGGTGGTCAATCTTTATAATAGCGGAAAGGTTGTTCTGGGAGGGTCAGACCACTCTGCTATCGAAGCCGTTTCCTCGATATTGAAAGAATTAGGCTCGGCAGAAATAATGAAGGTCGCGAAACAATTGGAGCCGCTTAACTTGACGGCTGCGCGGGTAGGGACGGATGAAGTCGGGAAGGGAGACTACTTTGGGCCATTGGTTATCGCTGGTGTATTAGTTAGTCCCGACCAGGAAGATGCACTTCGCGCCTTAGGCGTAAGGGACTCGAAGACTCTGAGTGACACAACCATCACAAACCTCGCTATTGAGATCCGGAAGATTGTCGGACCAAAGAAATACGAAGAAGTGTCTGTCAGTCCGCTGAAGTACAATCTCCTCTATCAAAAACTTCGGAATGTGAACCGTATCCTCGGTTGGGGACACGCAAGGGTGATTGAGAATCTGTTAGCTCACGGCAATGAGTGTGAGTTAGCTGTCGCGGACCAATTTGGCGATCGCAGTTATATTGACGGCGCGCTGATGCGACGCGGCCAACAAATTAATCTGCTGCAGATGCCGAAGGCTGAACGCGATATGGCTGTGGCTGCCGCATCCATTCTCGCAAGAGACGTATTCCTCTCTAGGATGCGGCGGCTGAGCGAAAGCTATTTATTGGATTTCCCGAAAGGAGCTACGCATGTAGTCGAGTTCGGCAAAAACTTGATTAGGGCCCACGGAGTTGGGTTCTTCAAAATGTTGCAAAGCTACATTTCGCGACTACGAGACAGATCACAGATGGCGTTATTCCAACAGTTACGGCAGACGTACAGCCCACAACGCAAGTAGAAGGTTTTGCCAAGGAACGTGGTCAGCAAGAGTTCGAAGACAGCAGACTGGAGCTGTTTAACCTAATAAGCTCCTTCGAGCGTGATCTGAGAGAATTTATTAGGGAGAAGCTAAAGGAAACTTTTGGACCAGGTTGGTGGAAAAGCTGTGTGGACGAGCAAATTAGGGGAAAGTGTGACCGAAGGCGTGAAATCGAACTTAAGAAAGGACGGAAGGTAGAACCGGTCGATTGTCTAGACTTTGAACATTACTGGTTCATTTTGACCGCGAAGAAAAACTGGGAAGAGGTTTTTGTCAAATACTTTAAAGGATCCATCATTTCTTGTACCAACCAGGCGAGAGATGTTAACTCGCTGGTATAGAGCAGCGCCAGACACGAGCGCTCTGTGGGAAAGCGTGGGATCACTTTCGCGGCCACGTGAAGTTGACCAAAGAAGGGAATCCAAATATTCTCTCCATTCCCGTGCACAAGGGGGGGCCTGTAAATAAAGGCAGGACTGCTCTTGGATCAGATTGAGAACCGGTTTGAAGGTGGAGATATCTGAACACCCGGGTAAGATGACCCCGATCCATCTCGCGTTTCCGGACCCTCGCGCGCGTTTTGCAGCCCCAAGTTTGTTCTCTATGAGCTGCTGCAGGCATTTAACAGCGGAGAAGAGCCGGGGCGCGCCGAGGCAGCGGCGTTGATGTACCCGAGGCTGGTAGGACTCGCCTGGGAAGCATGGCGCACAGGGCGCAGGGGACAAGCCGCTGTGGGCGCATGCCAGCAGGCTCGACTCCCAAACCTCGTCCAATTCGCGCGAGCGCACTCACCGTTCTATCGCGAGCTTTACCGGAACCTGCCGGAGGACATCGTGGACCTTCGGCAGATCCCTCCGGTGACCAAGCCGCAATTGATGGCGAACTTTGACGATTGGGTGACCGATTCCGCCGTGACGCTCGCCCGCGTCAGAGATTTCTTGGCCGATAAATCACGGGTCGGAAAGCGCTATGTCGATCGATACATGGTGATGACCACTTCAGGAGTAACGGGCGAGCGCGGGATCTTCCTCCACGATCGCGACGCCGTGGCTCTGTACCGGGCCCTCACTTTTGTCCGCGGCTGGCTGCCTCGTATGAACACGAATGTTATGTGGCCGGCGTTGAAAAAAAGTAACCGGCTGGCGGCGCTGGTTACTGTCGGTGGCCATTACGGGGGAGCAACCATCATGGAGGCGGCCCGCCAAGACCATCCCTGGCCGTTCAACCGGATCAAAGTCCTATCGGTTCTTCGACCCTTGCCTGAGTTGGTGCGCGAACTGAACTCCTTTCAGCCGGCGCAACTGGTGAGCTATCCCTCCGCGTTATTGCTGATGGCTATGGAGCAATTGGCCGGGCGGCTTCAAATCCATCCGGTTATTGTGAGCAGCGGGGGTGACTGGCTGGGACCTTCGATGCGGCAGCAAATCGAGGCAGCCTTCCGCTGTCCTGTGCACGAGAATTACGGCGCGTCGGAGTTCCCGCCACTGGCCTGGGACTGCTGTCTCGGAAAACTCCACCTTAGCGCCGACTGGGCGATTCTAGAGCCGGTCGACTCGGCGTACCGGCCCGTCTCTCCCGGTCAGCCCTCGTACTCTGTTCTGCTAACGAACCTGGTAAATCGAGTGCAGCCGATAATCCGCTACGATCTCGGCGACACAGTCGTCGCGGAAAGGGAGCCATGCCTATGCGGTAATCCACTGCCGGCCATCCGCGTGGAGGGCCGGCGGGACGAGATCCTTTATCTGGAGACGGCGCGAGGCAAGGTTGTTCCCCTGCAGCCGACCGCGCTCGGGAGAGTGCTGAACGAGACGCCGGGGGTACGGGTGGCACAGGTGGTACAGACACGGCCAAGCGTCCTGAATGTCCGGATGGAAGCGTTGAGCGGCGCAGATAAAGAGAGGGTCTGGCAAGCGATGGCCGATCGTCTCCGGGACTACCTTTCGGCGCATGACCTGGCGCATATCACGCTTGTATGTGATCCGGCGCCACCCGTGCGCGAAAGCGGTAAACTTCCCCGCGTAGTTAGAGATCTAAGAGGAAATTAGCTCTGACTTGATAACAAGGCGTTTGCCCGACGCCTCCAGCTCGATGCGGTCGACCTTCTCCACCTTTACGGCCATCCCTCCCCCGAGGAACTCCTCCAGGCCTCGCTCTAAATCCTGCGCGAACTCTGCGGTGAAGCGCGCCGTCGGCACGATGTGAAGCACGATGGCATCGGCAGCGGTCTGGATCGCCTGGAACTCCCAGATGTAACCTGCCGTCTGGCGCACGTGAGCCAAAAACCATCCCAGCGTGACCGGCGAGATCATCTTACCCGCAGGAGTCCGGATTATCTCCCCAAGACGACCCTCGACGTTTCGCAGTGTCGGGAAACCGCGCCCGCATGGGCACATGGAACCGGCTTCCGCCCAGTCGCCGATTTCATAGTTAATAAACGGCATGATCCAGTTCCCGAGATCAGTGATCACGATTCGGCCAGACTCGGCTGGGGCCGCAGTGCTTCCGTCCGCGCGCACCACTCGTAGGATCGCGCGCTCGCTGTTGATATGCAGCAGCTCCGGGTTGTCCGGGCACGTTTGTGCCAGGTGAAGCACCTCATAAGCGGAGTAATGGTTCACAATGGGACACCGAAAGGCGCGAACGATCACCGATGCATCCGCAGCCGTAAGGCTCTCGCCGGTCGAGATCACGACCCTCGGAAGTTTGGCAAGACTGTTGTTCCGGTCGAGCAGGCCCACGGCGATTCGGGCAATAGACGAGGGGAGCCCCCACAGCAAATAGTCGGACCTGCTTGAGAGCTGGCTCACGCGAGCGAGGAGCTCGGAAGGGTTCGCCTTAATCCCTGAAACATGCATGACCTGCTCGCCAACGAAGCGCCGAGCGGTTTGGACCCATCGCGAGGCGCTTTGAACCGTCACCGTCGGCCGCAATGAGACGACGACCTGGACCACGCCATCCCCGACCGGCGCTCCAGCCCATTCCCAGAAGAGCAGGAATGAGCCTATGCGGCGATCCAGATCCGTCCGATCGGCATAGAAGTCGAACGGGAGTCCGGTTGAACCCGACGTTTGCATTTTGAATCGCCGGCTCGCCGGCAAGTTGTCGGCGACCACGCCCGCCGGAAAGCCTGATCGGAGATCGGATTTGCCGGTGAGAGGCAGGCGCGCCAGGTCCGCAACCGTCTTGATGTCGCTCGGTCGGATCCCCGTCCTCTCGAAGAGGTCCCGGTAGTAGGGCACATGGGCAACGGCATGAGCCAGCAAAGGACGGAGTCTCTGCAGCGCCATCGCCTCCAGTTCCGCGGCAGGCCGCCACTGGAGCTCGCGCAGCCGACCGAGCTCCGTCCAAAAGCGACGTCCGCTCAGGCGCTCATAGAGTGGAAGAGAGAGCCGAGCTGTCAGTCGGCGGCTCCTGCTTGGGAAAGCTGTTAACATCTTAGCGGCCGTTGACAGTAAGCGTTTTCATTTCGCAGGTTTGCGGCGCTGTTCCGCCATACTGCAAGACTCGCCCGGTTGTCAATCGATCACAAAAGGGACGCGTGATAACAGCAGCTTTTCAGCACGTTGAGCGGCGATTAGAGGAGCGGCACGCCGGTTAAGCCGGGTCGGATGAGTCATGACACGACATTACTTCCGCCGCCAAACGCTTCGCTTGAGCCGCCCCTAATTACGCGAGCGCCGCCCTCCGATCTTTCTTGTTATGGCAAGCCGTCACTAACATCGTTCGTCCTCATTTATCTTGGGCCACGCGAATCGTGATCGCATGCACGTCCGCCCGCTCGACATTTGTAGCGTCAAGGTTGCTTACCGGTGCAAGAGCCTCAAAAACACCGTTCCTGCCGCCTTCCGTCACCTTGATGACACCGACCCCGGGCACACTACCTGTGCTGACGTGCGGGTCCGCCGTGAGCGGATTCGGCCCTCGCAATGACATGAATATGTGACTGCCATTGGGTGAGGTCACCAAGAGGTCTGGCGTGGGATCTGCGCTCACCTCCCCTGCCAGCCCAATGGTATTCACGAGCGCATCGGTCGCGGTATCGATCACCCAAAAGAAGTTACGCCCGCGATCGGCCACCCACAGGTAGCGCTGATGTTTGGTTAATGTCGCTCCATGGGCGTCAGCCTCGGCGGAAGCGTCACTCAAGACCACCGTCGGCGCAGGAGTATTCGGTGGATTGAGCGGGGAGAAGCCGGTTACAGGAAACGCGTAGATATCCGCGCCAAAGAGATGCGCGGCGGTGCCGCCGCCCGAATCGATATACATCTTTTCTCCGACCTGCACCCCAAGACATCCATTCGGATGCACAGTATCGATGTCGTACTCGGCGACGATTTGCATCGGCGTCTGCTGCGCATCAACCACAAAAAGGCCGCCCCCGCGCAACGTCACGAAAACGTATTGGCTCGTGGCTTCGATAACCGGACAGATGGGGGCGTTGTCCGGCCGCACGTCGTCCAGCTGGCATTGTAGACCGTTAGGTGTAAGGCAGGTGGCAAGATTTATCATTGCGGCGGCGTTTAGAGTGAACGTGTTGGTCGCATAATCGGTGTCGATCCGCTCGAAGAGCTTTCCGTTCTGATTCGCGACGGCAATGTAGGTTTCGTCGGGCGACGGGATGGCAAAGTGGACCTGCCGCGCGCCACCGGCCCCGATAGAGGTGCGAATACAATCAATCGGCGCCCGAGTCCTCGCGTCCAAGATCAAGACATGTCCGGAGGCGACGAACGAAATAATCGCATGCGTCTGACTCGCGTTGATCGCGATCATGTGCGGGCGGACAGGGTTGGCTCCGGTCTTTGCAAGACAGAGCCGAGCCGCGGCTCCTGCGAGGTTGATCCGCTCTGGTACGGCCTTGGCAGCACGCCTCCAGTTGGAACTTACCGACCGCTCTGGTTTCTTCGGTCTATCATTGGGCAGCAGCTTCATCGTTTAAGCCAATCCTCATACTGCCTCCAGTCGTCGTCAATAATCCGCTGCTGCTCATCCTGCGCAAGCTCTCGCATCCGAAACATGTGCTCGCTGTAGCCGGGATACTCTGCCGGCGCGAGAACGTCCCTGTAATCACACTTGGCAGTCTCGACCTGGTATCGCAGGCGCTCAACACTACCTGCCGCAAGCTTGAGCGCGGCGAGACGAACGCGTTGAGGCTCGCGCTGCCAACTCTCTGCCCCATACTCACTCAGCATCGCAAGCACCTCCGCAACCCGGCCAGCGGGAAAATCGCGTCGGGCGATACGCTCCACATCTGCGCTCGTAACCTTGGGAATGGGCTGGATTGTCATGGCGCGTGCGAGTGCCGTCTAGCCATTGGCGCTTACAGCAACGTAATGAGTTTCAGGGCGTTCTCCTTAGAATCATCACTGCCGAGGCGACACGGATACCAACGCGCTCGGACCGGTTTCCGACATACCTGGGCGGTGGGCACAAAATGTCCGCGACGCAGAGCGCCTCATAATCTTGCAGACGCTCTTTGTCGCGCATCACAGGAGCCTTAGGCGACCGAGCCTAGCTCCGATCATTTTTTCTTTTTTGAAGCGTCCGACCCTTCCAGAAAACTGATCCCCCACGGACCGGTCCCATGGACTTGGAAGACCGTTTGGTTGTTTTTTGTGTAACCGTACATTGGTGTGCCTGTAGGAATGATAAGGGCGTCCCCGGCTTTGTAGGCCTTAGCCTTGCCGGTATCGAATTTATCACCGGTTGCGAAATAGAAAGTTCCTGACAAGACGGTTACGCGCTCATCGAGGGGATGGGTATGGACTCCGATTTTTGTGTTTGGGGGAAGCTTGACGCGGAAAGTAAGCGGCCCGCTCGACTTTAGATCACCCTCGAGGACCGCGATCTTCGCTCCGGGAGCTACCGAGGGAGCGTCAGACCACTTGATTTCGGCAGCTTTGACCGAAACGAACTCCGACCCCTTTTTCGTCATGGGGGAATCCGCGCCGATAGCGGCGATAGTGAATGATCCCATGGCTGCGAACATTACGAAAGTCACAAAGCCCTTTAACATCTTATTACCCTCCGTTTTGTTTCCCTTAACTTCGTGCGCAACCCACTGGTGTTGGACAGGAAAAGATTAGCGTGACCGCAAAGAAAAGCAATAGCATTGCGCAATTTCGTTTTTTGCCCGCTTAGCTCAACGGAACGTAAAGATTGGGGTTTTTACCTACTCCGGATGGCATGGGTGACCGTCGGAGAGCAATCGGGTTACCTCAATTTTGCAATTTTGTCTCGTTTTCTGCTCGAAACTGATAATGGGTATGGTTTATGGGAGGCGTCCTTTCCATCAGAGTACAGGAACAGGTGCAAGCTCATCCTAGACCTGGATCATACGAGGTGTTGCTCGGGGCTCGCGTGCCCAATAGGCCACGGCGTGTTCTCTCCTTCATAATTCAAATTAAGCTCTAGCTACCGCCCCATCTCCCTGGCCAAAAGCTTAGTCTCCGCATCGCCCAAGCCGCTTGGAAGCGGTCAAAGCAATCGGATCGATGGAATCGGCGTACTGCCGCGCCTAGTTTAACCAGTAATTGCCAAATTCGAAATCCTGACCGTCCAAGAGCCGGTCTTTTATTCTTGGCATGGACGATTTCAAGGAGTAATATCGGGCCTGTAAATCTATTAGCCACATGCCGGAGGTATTGGATTGAGGCCGGAAACGATGCTATCTATCTGGGCAGGAAAGTGGAGGGGGTTTTAGGTTGGCAGAGTCCAGCTTGTTTCTGAAAGACCTCACAAGGGCGGCAAAGAAAAATTATAGGGCAAGACATGCACCCGATCACCATCGCTTGCTGGAGCTATGACCGGATCAAGCCGCTCGAAAGCGGCCAGGTCAGGATCGAGGGTTGCGATGCGACCTTCCTGGATTTGGA
>JACQUW010000183.1 GCA_016210115.1 Deltaproteobacteria bacterium
CCGTGGCGGCTTCCTTTGATCTTCGACGCCAACTCACGCAGGCGGTCCGTGCTGTAGTGAGCGGCATAGCGCTCGCGTGCCGTGACGGCGGACTCGGAGTCGTCGCGCGCATGCAGCAGCGGCTGGCCATCGAGAGTGCGATCTTCGGACACGAAGAGAAAAATCAGGCGATAGACAACGCGCAGAAGCTGGGCGTGAAAGTCGGGGAGCCGAAGCTCTCCGGCGCGTAGCGCGTCCCGCAGCGCAGCATTCTTGGGGTGGCTGGTGAAACCTTCCCCCAGGACCTGGAGGGCTTTCTCCACGCCGCCGCGCAGATCACCCAGAGCGCGAGTGCCCTGCTCATCGGCGAGCTTGGTCCACTGCTCCAACCAGCAGGTCTCCGGCCGGTCGCCTTCGCGCGGGGTGAAGCGCGTGGCATGGGCCATGAGCCACAGCAGAACGAAGTCGGAATAGACCTCGCCGGCAAACATGGCCTCCAGGTCGAATTCCAGAAAGGACTGGCGCGAGAGCGCCTGGTTATCGCGGAGGATACGAAAACGCAAACCGTTCGAGAGGATGGCCCAGACATGGCCGGAACTGCGATTGAGAAACTCCTGCACCAAACCATGAGGATTCGCTGCGGCTGCACCGCGCACCCCGGCCGCGCGCCGATCGAGGCTCAGGCCACAGCCGATCAGATGAACAGGTACAGGGCCGTAAAAGCGGTTGATGGCGTATGTGCGACCACCGACCTCAGGGCCGGCGCTGGTAGGAAGTAAACCGAAGGCTAACTCACGCAGGAGCGGCAGGTTCCACTTCTCGTTGGTGAGGCCGGTTCCTGCCTCCCCCTCGGGGAGGCTTTCGGCGGCGGAGCGGAACTCGGCCCAGTGCTTGCGCAGCCGGTTCCACGATTGAGTAATCATGTCATTGAGGCGCTCCCCTTGCGGCAAGCCGTAGTCCTCGGAACGGGTGCCGGGGAGTTTTTCTTTGGAGTCGAGAACACGCCGCAGCAAGTCGGGCGGTAAAAGGCCGCCTTCAGAGCGGATAGCCTGGAAATCGTTGGTGCGGCGGGCCATCGCTAATTCAACTTCGGTAACAGTACGTAGGCCCCGAGGATATCCACCGGGAGCACGGGTTGGATCACCACACGGCCTTTGGCCCGCGCGGCCTCCCGGACGCGCTCGTGGGCGGCTAACTGGGCGGCGGCGCGTTCGTGGGCCACTGGGTCGAGTGCTTTTTGGAACTTTGGTAAGGCCGGAAGTAAAAGGCCAATTTGCTGCTCGATGGCTGTAGCAATGAGATTGCGGTCGGGACGCGCACCCAGGAGACGGTCGCCTTCTTCGGCCGAAAGCCATCGCGGGTCATCTGCAGAACCGGTGCAAGCGAGCGGGACGATTTCCTCGCAGAGGATGGTTTCCGCGCCGGCCCCTGATGTTTGCAGGTGATACCGCAAGCGCGCAACAAAGAGTGTGGTGCGCTCGCCGACGGCGGAAGTCGAGATTACCCCGCAGCGCGCAGCCACGGGCCGGGCGTCGCGCGCCACCGGATCCAGCGCCTGGTCGAGCGTCCAGCTGGCCAGCCCATCGATAATAGGGCTGGTCCGGCCGAGATAAACTTCACCCTCTTCGAGCGGTAAATCGAAGCGACCGTTAAACGATTCGTCCCGGCCTATGGCCTGACGCATAGCCCGCGGCACTTCGTTGTTGAGATGCACAATGACGGCCTTGCCCTTGGTTTGCACGGGGACGGTCGCTGTCTGCAACACGGCGTAAAAGAAGCGCGCTACATCCTCGCTCCGGCCGATTGCACTGCGCACGCTCTGAAGCTCCGCCGCTACGGCTTCGGGGCTGAGCGTGTACTGGGCAAAGCGCGAGCGGCTGGCCTTCTCGCGGTCGCGGGCATTGTCCCATTCGGCGTGGATAGCTTGTTTCTTTGGTTCAAGATCGTCGATGAAATCCAGCGTCAACTGCTTTGCGCTGGAGGCCGTCTTTTCGCGGAAGAGCGCGCCCTGAAAAAGCGCTTCGGCGATCTGCTCGCTGGAGCCGGGCACCGCGACAGTCACACCAAGGTCGCTCTTGATGCTTTTGTGCTTGCGCAGGAGGACATCGAGGATCACGCCATCGATGGGATTGTCCGTGCCGTAGTAGGTGACGACGCGCACCTCCTTTTTTTCCTGCCCGAATCGGTCCACACGCCCTTCCCGTTGCTCGTGGCGTGTAGGATTCCAGGTCAGATCGTAGTGGAGCACGGCGTTGAAGTGTTGTTGCAGGTTGATGCCTTCAGACAGGCAGTCGGTACAAACCAGCACATAGTCGCCTCGTTCGGCAACCAGCGAGGCAATGCGCGCCTCGCGCTCGGTGGGAGGCAGTGATCCGGTGACTGATTCGACTCTCACCTTTGCCGGCATGGTCTCGCGGAGCTGGCGAGCCACATAGTCGGCGGTGTCGACGAAGCGGCAGAAGACGACGGGCTGAAAGCCGTCCTTAATAAGCGCTTTGATCTCGCGGATGGCGCCCTGGAGCTTCAAGTCGGCTCCCGCAGGGAGAGCTTCGGCGCCCCGGGCAAACTCGAGCAACTTGCGCCGCGTGTTCTCGGGGCCGCTCTCGGTATCCGATCCTGGGTTCAAATCCAGTGCGATCACGTCGTCAGCCGTATCCTGGTCGAGTACCGTGCGCCGGCCTACCTCGTCCACTTCTTCGTCGGCGGCCTGATCTACGGCAGCGCGGCTGCGCAGCGTAGCGGCGGCGGCGGCTGGACTGGAAGAAACACAGCGCAAAAGAGCGAGCGCCGACCAGTAGCGTACCCGGCGCCGCCGGTCGCCACCGTCGCTTTCGGAAACAAAGTCGCGTGCGAACGCCAGAATATCGTCGAAGAGCGCGCGGTATTCCTTGTTGAAGCTATAAGTGGCTTCCTTGTCTTTGCGCTCGGGGAAAGCGGTGTCGGTTTCCAAGTAGTGGCGGATATCCGCGCGGCGGCGCTGAACCAGGTAGCGAGCGAGGTCCCGGCGGATGCCTTCCCGCTCGGCTCGGTCGAGGTCTGGTGGTAGATTTGCGAACTTCTCGTCGAGAAGGCTCAGTAAAGAGCGAAAAGCGTCCTCGTTGCCGCTATGAGGCGTGGCGGTGACCAGTAGAACGTGGCGAGATTTGTCCTCGGTAATACGCCGCAGAAGATCGAAGCGCTGCTGGCGCCCGCGTCCGACACCGCCGGCCAGCGTACAGCCATGGGCTTCGTCTACAATGACGAACTCGGGACACTTTAAAATGAAATCTTCGGCCCGGCGCGCGCTCTTGATAAAATCCGTCGAAACGATCGTAAAGCGATGGCGATCGAAAACGGAAACGCCCCTCGGCAAATCGCGCTCCAGGCGCTGGATCGAGCTGCTCAGGACCAGCTCAGCTTCGATATGGAACTTCTCAGCCAATTCGCGTTGCCACTGCTCAGCCAATTGCGGCGGGCAGAGCACAACCAGCCGGCGGATCTCACCCCGGTCGAGGAGCTCACGGGCGATGATCGCCGCCTCGATCGTCTTGCCGATGCCGACATCGTCGGCGATCAGGAGACGCACGGGGTCGAGCTTGAGCGCCATCATCAAAGGCACAAGCTGGTAGGGCCGGGGCTCGGCGGCGATCCGGCCGAAACTGCGGAACGGGCCGGCGGCGGCTCGAGTCGAGAGGCGGGCCGCATCGCGCAGGAGCTGGCCCGAGGCGAAGTCGCCGAGGTCGTCGCGCGTCGGAAGTTGGAAGGCCGCAGAGCCAACAGGCTCGATAGCGGGCAGGATGCCGGTTATTTCTTCGTCCAAGCCACCTACCGGGCGGGCCATAAGAAGATCGTCCGTCGAATCAGGCAGCACCACCCACTCACGCCCGCGCGCGTGGATCAGGGTGCCTGGTTTCGAAAGGGTAGCTTCGGTCATCGATTCCGCGCTCCCACGATGGTTCTCTGGCAATCGTCGAGGAATCCACAGTAACGACAGCGCTTGTACCGACGATCCAGTTGATCCTTCTGCCCAAAGCAGCCGGGCCGTCGCATTTCGGAGTCATTAGGATTCTTGGGGCTCAGTCGCCAAGCGGCCGTTTTCAACCAGGAACCGGTGCTTGTCATCGAGCTTGCGAGCCGTGCGGTGAGATTCCCCCCTGCCTCAAACGCTCCGCCCAATTGGTGAAGAACGTATGGGGCTCCCGCAAGGAAGCCGACTACGTAAATGGCAGCCTCATACCAATAGGAGGACGATCCGTCACCTGCAAAGTGGACAGTCAAGCGCATCTCAGGAGGGAGTGGCACAGTAGCTAGAATGGAAATCAAAGCGGCATCACCCTCGGTGCGGCAGCGGCCCCGATCATTCTCGGTGAATGGGCTTCCGTCTTCTTTTGCAAAACACAACGTAACCACTGCGACTTCTTGTTGTTCGTGTGAGGTGGAACGAGCTGGCGTGCCAAAAATGTCGGGATGACGGCGAAAAATCTCGTTCCAGTCGTCCCTGTGGTGAAAGCGGATGACGATGTAGCCCATTTCCATCAGCCGCTGTTTGATGCTCTCGTCCTCGCGGATTTGATCCGGCTCATCGTGGGCCGGGCCGTCGATGTAGATCGCGGCGTTGTACTCGCCGTAGTAAAAGTCGGGTTTTGTAGCGCAGGATTCAATTAGAAACTGGCAATCGCTCGGGGGACGCAGCATAAGCTCATCCACCAGGTTGAGCCATCGTTGCTCCAGTCGGCTGTCACAGCGCTTTCGGAGCGCGGCAATCCGCTCGGCACGCGAGCCGGCGCCGCCGGCGGGCCGACAATCGGACCGCGACAGTTCGCTCAATAGATCGCGGATCAGATAGCGGTCGAGGTCCTTGTGATCCGGCTGATTCCCGTAGTCGAGCAGACACTCGTAACAGGCCTTGCCGCAGGTCTCTACGCTTTTATCTGCGAGGGTATCCGGATCGAAGTGGCAGATTTCCAGGGCGCGCCGGGCCAGTAGAGGCACCACGGCGGCGTCTTCGGCTATCTGACGCAACACGCCGGCTCCACCTTCCGATGCTTCATAGTAGAGAATCTCCTGGCGGTCCTGTGGCGAAGGCATCGGCTCGCAGGAAAGCTCGCGCGGCTCGAGCTGGAAATGTTTCTGGATCGCCTCCTTGAACGCGGCTTGCAGACTTGCCATTTCGGGGCCTGAACGGGGAGGCTCAAAGCGCATTACCAGCGCGTTTTTGGTGTCCTTGACGTACGGAACAACCCGCTGAAGCCGCCCTTGGGCGGCGGCATCGTCTTGGTCCTCGTCATCCGCCTGATTGCGCGACCAGTAGCCGCGCTCAAGGTCGAGCAGGAAGCCTGGTGGCTGTTTGTCCCGCTGATTGGCCCAGCCGAGATTGATGCGATAGAGATCGGTCGCGTCGCCGTAACTGAGACGCATGGCAAGCGTGTTGCCGCAGTAGACCTCAGCGTCCTTCCGGTCAAGCTTCCCGCCGATCTCCGGGAACCGGTAGGAGGTGACCAGCTTATAGCCGAAACGCTGCCGCTCTTCCTCATCGCAGGTAATACGTTGAGCCAGCTTGAGGCTCACGTTCTGCAGGTGGACAAGGCTGTCGATCCTGGCGGGTCCGTCCAGGGCGGCGCCGCACCGATCGCAAATCTCAGCTAGATTGCTTCCTCGTTCCAGATGGGCGTAGCCGCATTTCGGACAGCGCTTCATCGTGTCCGTCACGAGATCGTGCGTCGCCTCGATGTCGTCGGACTCGAAGTCGAGATTGACCTTGTAGACGCGGTAGCGCCCGCCCTCATGGTAGATCAGGGCTCGCGGGCCAAACTCCGAAATCGCCAGGAACCGGGGACGCGAAACGAATTCGTCGCGTCCTTTTCGCTGGCGCCGGCCCGGCACATAAGCCGAGAGCGGCAGTCGGGGGAAGTTATAGCCGGGTAGGAACCCCTCCGCCGCAAAGTACCGGTAGGAGTAAAAGTCGCCTTCGTAAATCCCTTCGGCTTCGGTGAGGAGCCGGATCTGGCTTTCCGCCTGGGCACGCAGACGGCGGGAATGAATGCGCTCAGCCTCCGGCCGGGAATGATCGCCGATGATCTTATGATGCAGCTCCCGCTGGCGTACCGCGGCGCGGTACAGGGTGCGCCAGCGATCGCACGACGCATCGAAAGCGCGCTCGATTTGGTCAAGGACCTCCTTGGTCCAGTCGTTGTGGAACCATGTGGCGGTGGACAGCTCGTTACGAATACTCGCGATCAACTGGTTGGCCATGGCCAAGGCGGTGGCGCGGTGAGCGGGACTTTTCAGTTCCCGAAGAATCGCTTCCTTCACGGGCAGATTGAGCCTTCCGTCGGAGACGGTTAGATCAAGCACCGTGGTGAGCGTCTTCCCCAGATCCGGCTTGGCCGCTTCCATCCAGATGGCATGGACATGGGATCGGACCAGATCGCGATTGCGGATGTCGATGCGTGGCGGAATGACCGATCCCGCGACCATCTGGTTTGGCTCTCGGAAATAGTATTGGTCGTGGGGGCTGCGGCCGGCGCAGTAGGTATAAACGAGGGCCGGCTGGCCGCTCCGTCCGGCCCGGCCGCTGCGCTGCGCGTAGTTGGCAGGGGTCGGCGGGACGTTGCGCAGATTGACAAGGTTCAGTTGCGCGATGTCCACGCCGAGCTCCATGGTCGGCGAGCAAAATAACAAAGGCAGATCGCCGGTGCGGAACCTCTCTTCGCGCTCCTCGCGGTCTTCGGACGCGACCTGGGCGGTATGCTCGCGCGCTTCGAGCACACACTTGAGATCCACGAAACGGCGGTAACACTCGACGAAATAGCGGTTGACCTCGGGAGGAATTTCGCCCGCCTCCAGGAGCCTTGTCCGGTCTAACGGGCGAACCTCACCCTCACCCGGCAACCAACGGAGGGCATCAGCGTTAAGCTGGTAGCCGGGGACATCGCCGCTCCGAACCTGTTCAACGATCCCGTAACGCTTCAGCGCGAGAAACAGGAACCGGATTGTCTGATCCACCTCAGTGCGACCAAAACTCTGCCCCTGCGGCACATGGCGCGCTAGCGACCTCTTCAGATAGCGGCCGTAGCTGCCGTAGGATGAAATAAAGAGTCCTGTGCGGTCCTGCTGTTGCCTTGGGCGGGGATAGGCAACCACGGATTTCGCCAGCTCGCGCGCATCTTCAAGATACCAGACAGTGTCCTCCAGCAGGCGTGGGTTCGTTTGCTCCACGAGGTCAAGTTGCTTCTGCGGGTCAAGCACGTCCACCTTGACCGCGAGAGACCGGCGCAGAACGTCCAGTAAAGTGCGAAGCACTTCCTCGCGCAGCTCCGGCGGGGAGGAGCGTAAGGGTGCGGGCGTTTCAATGAACCCCTCGTTGTTTCGCTCTGACCGGCCCGAGAAGCCGGCGTCCCAAAGTTCCGTTTCATCCAGCAGGCCCTCGCCGCCCCGGAGCCCTTCATAGTCGAACGTAAGCAGGCCGCAATCTTCGAGATTCGGCGCAGTCACGCGCCAACCGCGCTGCAAGTCACGGTAAAGGTAGTAGTCGATCACGCGGCGCAGCGCATCATTGGTGGCGTTTTTCGCGGGCCCGCGGACATCAGGATCGGCGGCGTACTCATCGAATCGAAGCTCCATGGCATCGAACACGCTGCGCGAAAGCTCGCCGTGGCTCAGTCCCGTCGGACCTTTCTGCTGGGCGGCCTTGTGAAGCGCGGAGCGGAGCAGAGCGACCTGGGCGAAATCGTTGAAGTGGCCAGCCTGCAGCGAGGCGTCCTGCCGGTTATCTGTAAAACTCAGAAGCTTGCGGGTATCGGGCGTGAGATCGCGGTCGCCCTGTAGCTCGATAAGCGAACGGACCGCGAGGATCGTGGTCGCCGTGCTCCGGTTATCCACGCCCAGGGTCGCTAGTTTAGCACGCTCGGATCGCTGGTTCCTCGTATACGCTACCCCGCAGGACGGCGCGAGGCAGAAGAGGAAATTACGACGGATTAACGCCGCTGGAATACCGCGACCCTCGGAGACGATTCTGCCACTGGCATCCACGAACACGGCCTCGGGAAGATCGCGTCGCTCACCGGGGAGAACGCGGTCCACACCTTCGGGAGTCGGTTCCTTCATAAAAGAAGGCAGGCGATCGACCAGCTCCGGCCCCTCTGTCCGCGGCCATGGCTCGGCCTCAGAGACATACAGGTAGCCATCGCTGCTCCCGTCGTCGTGTTCCTCCCTGCGGTCGTCCCTCGGTGAAAGGAACCGGCCGTGCTCGTCAGAGACCTCCTTCACGCGATAATATGCCGTCCCGCACTGGCGGCAGAACACCAGAGGATAAAGAGGTTTGTCCGGCTCACCGGGCTTGGCGCCCTTCTTGGACATTTCAAGGTGGCGTTCTCCCTCCGATTCGATAGTTGCCCACACAGTATCGCCACGCGTGAAGAACTGATGCAGCCGGAAAGCAAAAATAGGGAAGCGGCTGGATGCGCTGCGCCGCAGCTCTGAACCCTTCAGGAGAAACCGCCGGAGCACGGTCGCGCACTTTGAGTGGTCCGTCGAGGTGAGGCGTGCGAGTTCTTCCGCCGCGCTCCCCTCGCCCTGCAATCGTCGCGGAGCTTGCCTGACGAGCCGCTTTGTCTGCTCCTCAGCATGCACACCGAAGACGGACTCGAGCCAAGAAGCCAGCGGGTGAAGACGGAATTCCTCGTAAGTTTCAGGTGGAGGCGCACTCTTTTCAATGGTCTCTCGAAGCATTCCAACGACCTGTGCATCCTCAAAATCGAGCTCTGGCGTGGCACGTTGGAGTGTTTCTCCGATGATCTGCCCAGTACCAAACCGAACGCCAAAAATAGTTTCGGCAACCTTTGCAACCTCGCGCTTCTGTTCTTCGGTGGAGCCTCCACTAGACATCGTAGCCGACGTGCCGATGCAGATGATATCGTGGCCACCGAAAGCCTGGCGACAGCGCCGGATTAGAAGAGCCACGTCGGCGCCCTGGCGTCCACGGTAGGTGTGCAGCTCGTCGAAAACGAGAAAGCGCAATCCCTGCGCGGCACGGACTAACTGGCGGTCCTCGCTGCGGGTAAGCAGGAACTCAAGCATCAAATAGTTGGTCAGCAGAATGTCTGGGGGATTGCTTCGAATCGCTTCCTTCTCGGCGATCTTCTCCTGCCCCGTGTAACGGGCAAACCGAACGGGTGGCTTGCCCTCCGGATTACCCTTGTAGAGAAACTTCTTGAGTTCCTCGTGTTGGCTGTTGGCCAGAGCGTTCATCGGATACACCACGATGGCCTGGATTCCCCCTCCCGAGCCGTGCCGCAGAATATGGTCAACGATTGGCACAATGTAGGTCAGGCTTTTGCCGGACCCTGTCCCGCTGGTCAGCACAAAGGATTTGTCTTGATCTTGCTTGGTATGAAGGATCGCTTCACGCTGATGAGTGTGGAGCAAAAGCTCCTTGCCGGTGTGATCGATGTCCGACTTTTCGATCCGGAAAATTCTGGCGCACTCAGGGTGAAGCGTTCGATCCACCACAAGGTCATCGATCGTTCCGCCCGGCAGGAAGGTCGGATTGAGCTGCAGCAGCGGTTCTGGCCAGAAGGCGCCAGCATCTAGCTCGGAATCGACCCTCTGTGAAATTCGACTGTCTGCGATCTTGATAAAGCTGCGCGTGTAACTTGCGTAGTCGCCAACGAGACGATCACGGAGGTCAAAAACGTTCACGAGCGCGCTCCAAGCAGTAAGTTCACCAAGATAGAGTTGGCGTCAGAGAACGTTGTTGAGTTGTACTTAAACGGTGACTCCTCACCTAAAGGGTTGGCATTTGATGGTCCGGAAGCGTCGGCTTCGGCTAAATCCCACATCGGCGGGCAAAATAACACTCTATTCCCAGTGGACACCAAGAAGGATAAAGGCGAAATTATAGCCGCAAACCCAACTCGGCATAGTTCACAATTCAAAAAATTGGCCGCAGTTTAAACGATCTGCCGGTAAAAAGACAAGAACCAGGGGAAAAACAGGAGTCTCGCTCGGTACGCCCAATTCCACCGCGATCTTATCCACCCTAGTCCCGCTGAACCGCGAAAGATTCGGAGTCTGGTCTCCGTGAGTTAGCCGATTCCTTCCAAAAGTACGGTCTGTTGAATCCGATTCTCGCGCGACCGGAACAGGATGGAACGTTCACCACTTTGGCGGGCTCGCGACGAATCAAAATCGAGAAAGCGGGTTTGCAGTAGAAAAGTTTTTGAAACTGTACCGCAAATTTCTCCTGAGAGGCCTTTGGGGGCCAAACTGGTGACCCCAGGCCGAACGAGAGACACCGAAGCAGGCGCAAGTGATTGGAAATTCAGCGAGAAGATTTGGTGGGCCCACCTGGATTCGAACCAGGGACCTACCGGTTATGAGCCGGTGGCTCTAACCAGGCTGAGCTATGGGCCCGTAGTCGATTTTGGATTTACAAGATTCCCAGTTTCGCGCTCTTTTTGCAAGCGCGCAGTTTTAACTTTGGAGTTTTTTAGTTTTGAGTTTCAAGTCCAGGGATGGTTCCTTTGTCAAATAGCTCAAAACTCGACACTCAAAATTAATTTTCCATGAAGCTCTTGAGCCGCTTGCTGCGGCTCGGATGCCTGAGCTTGCGCAAAGCCTTGGCTTCGATCTGGCGGATGCGCTCGCGCGTCACCGTAAATTTCTGCCCCACTTCCTCCAGCGTGTGATCCGACTTCTCCCCGATGCCAAAGCGCATTCTTAGGACCTGTTCTTCCCGGGGAGTCAAGGTTGCGAGCACCTTTTTCGTCTGCTCCTGAAGATTGATATTCACCACCGCATCCGAAGGCGTGATGATCCGTTTATCTTCGATGAAATCTCCGAGATGGCTGTCTTCCTCTTCACCCACCGGCGTTTCGAGGGATATGGGCTCTTTGGCGATCTTGAGGACCTTGCGCACCTTCTCGAGCGGTATCTCCATCTTGGAGGCGATCTCTTCCGGAGTGGGTTCCCGCCCGATCTCCTGGACCAGATAGCGCGAGGTTCGAATCAGCTTATTAATCGTCTCAATCATATGAACCGGAATCCGGATGGTCCGGGCCTGATCCGCAATGGCCCGAGTGATCGCCTGCCGGATCCACCAGGTTGCATAGGTCGAAAACTTATACCCTCGCTGGTATTCGAACTTGTCCACCGCCTTCATGAGGCCGATATTGCCTTCTTGAATCAGGTCGAGAAATTGGAGCCCGCGGTTGGTATACTTTTTCGCGATACTCACCACCAGACGGAGGTTGGCCTCGATCAGCTCCTTTTTCGCCAGATTCGCCTTGGTCTCCCCCTCGATGATGGACTGGACCCGCCGCCTGATTTCTTCCGCTGGAATCTCGAGCTCTTTTTCGATTCTCTTGACTTCGCGCCGCGCAGCCCTTATATCCTCAGCCATTTTTTGGATCGCTTCGTGTCCCATCCGTAGAGAACCGATCGCGCGCTGCCACCCTTTTTTCGCGCCGTCACTCTCCGGAACGATGTCGAGGATCTCCTGGCACGGTCTCCCGGCCTTGCGCTCGAATTCCCGCACCTTCCTGTCCAGGTGCTGGACCTGGTCCATCGCCCTTTTTAAGCCGTTTGCGATCGTTTCCGTCTGCCGCCGGTTCAGTTGGAGAGCCGCGAGAGCGTTGAAAATTCTTTCCTGTTGCTTGGAATGTATTTCCTGCAACAACTGCCGCTTCTGCGGTAAAACTCCTTTCGCCTTTAGCTTTTTTCTGGTATCTTCCCGTTCCTGAAAATACCGGCGGATTTTGGCAATCTGGTCCAGGAGTCGCTTTTCGTAAATCTCCTCGTCTTCGAGGTAATCCACGTCTTCTTCACCGTCATTGATAATCTCCCGCACTCTGACCTCGTGATCCGAGAGTCTTTCGCCCAATTCCAAAACGTGTCGCAAAGCAAGGGGGCTGGTGAGAACCTCGACGAGGACCTGCTTCTCGCCTTCCTCGATTTTTTTCGCGATCTCAACTTCGCCCTCGCGGCTTAGCAGAGAGACGGTCCCCATCTCCCTCAAGTACATCCGCACGGGATCGCCGGTGTTGCCGACAATCTCCCCATCCACCTCGACTTCGATCTCTTTGTCTTCGTCTTCTTCCTCTGCGAGCTCATCGGCCTGGCCGCCGAGGGTGACTCTTTGGTTGGAGTCGATCACTTCGATGTCCAGCTCCCCGAAAATGGACATCACATCATCGATCTGATCCGGCGATACGATCTCCGCGGGCAACATATCATTGACGTCGTCGTAGGTCAGGTAACCCTTCTCTTTGCCGAGGTCAATGAGCTTCTTGACCTCCTTCATATCCTTTTTGGGGGTCACCTGAGCGGAAATTGCTGTATTTTGCGGGGTTACCTTGACGGAATCTCGCTCTTGGGAACGACCTTTTGACGTCCTAGCTGTCGTTCTTTTCGCACGACTTCCTGCCATTCCAACATCCTTTCTCTTTTGGCCTTTTCATCTCTTCGTTCTTCCGCCACCCGAATGCCTTGGCGCAAATGCTTTTCCAGATCTCTCAAATGTCTCCGGCGCAAATGCAAAAGACAATCTGCCATCATGGTCTCGCACTCCGCGGCAGAGGCATGCCCCCCCTCCAGCATCAAGGCCGCGATTTGAGAAGCTTGAGCAGGCGGCAACTCCCGCAGAAGACGCGCGGCGTCGACATTGCCTCGCTCTTTCTCCTCCGCGATGATCTTCCGCACAAATCCTGCCCACTTCGGACTGAAAAGAGTCTCTAGTTCTTCCGCCTCCGAATGTGCGAGCAGAGATGGAACCGAGAGAAAGAGACTCACTAAAGAGCGCTCCGCAAAATCCTCCCGAGCTTCCCTGGAGAACGATGATGAACCGCCCGCGGCAGCAACCGGCCTCACGAGCCCGCCGGACGATCCTAAGGATCGCCGCAGGGTTTCTTCCCGTATACCCAGGCTATCGACGGCGCGGCGAACCAACAGATCCGCTTCAACGGGATTGCGAAGCTTGTCGAGCAGCCGGCGGATCTCCTTCGCGGTCTCGCTTTTACCCGCCAGGCTGTTTCCGTTCTTCCATTCGAGCCACCTGAGGTAATAGTCCGCAAGCGGGATCGCCCGCTCCAGAATTGCCTCCAGCGCTTGCTTTCCCCGTGCCCGAATGAACGAGTCGGGATCAGTTCCTTTAGGCAGAAAAGCCGCCATCCCGAATAAACCTTCCTCTACGAATATCTCAAAGCTTCTGGCCGCAGCTTTCCGCCCCGCGACGTCCCCGTCAAACAAGGCGACGATATTTTTCGTATACCGTGCCAGAAGACGGACATGCTCCCGCGTAAGAGCTGTTCCCAGTGTCGCGACCGCATAGGAGATTCCGTGCTGAAACAAAGACAGCACGTCCATGTAACCTTCTACCACAACGACTCTATCCAGCGCTCGAATCGTGTCTTTGGCATAAGAAAGCCCGTAAAGATTGGATCCCTTGTGAAAGAGAGGGCTCTCCGCTGAGTTAAGATACTTGGGAAGGCCTTCACCAATGACTCGTCCGCCAAATCCTACAATCTTTCCCGCCGGAGTGGCAATCGGAAAGATCACGCGATCAAAAAATCTTTCCGTGTACTTTCCCGGCCCCCTCTCTCCCACAAGCCCCAGTTGCACCGCTGTCTTTAATGGCAGCCCTTCGGTTCTCAGAAACCCGACCAGTCCTTGGACTCCCGCGGAAGCAAAGCCCAGGAGAAACCGTCGCGCGAGGCTTTCCTCGATCCCTCGTTTTTTGAGATACTCCAGGGCCCTCTTACCCTCAGCCCGTTCAAACAGCAGTCGGTGGAAATAATCAGCCGCCCTTTCGTTCAGGTGATAGAGCGATTCCCTTTCCTCTCCGTGTCTTCTGGCTGCGGGGCGAGATTCTTGCTGGATCGCGATCCCGTATCGCTTGGCTACTCGCTCGACGGATTCGGGGAAAGTGAGATGATCCTGCTGCATTAAGAAATGAAAAACATTTCCGCCGACGCCACAACCAAAACAATGGAAGATGCCCTTTTCCTCGTTAACCGTAAAAGAGGGAGTTTTCTCCGCGTGAAACGGGCAAAGCCCCAAATAATTGCGCCCTGTCTTTCTTAAGCTGACATGATCGGAGATAACCTCCACGATGGAGGAACGCTCGCGGACCTCTAAGATCTTGTCTTCTGCGATCATGCCGGATAGTCGACCGGATACGTTACAGGTTCTCCGCGCTTTCCGTTTTCTGCGCCTGAGACTCCTCTTGATGCAGCAATCGTTCCTTTCCCATTTGAATCAGTTGCTGCCCGAGCCGATTGAGAGGATTTGCGAGATAAGATTCTTTCAGGGTCTGGCTCATACGCGCCGAGGAAAACGGCAACGCAACCACGACCGAAAGCAGAAGGGCCAGCACCACGATGCCCTTGCCGGCTCCCACGAGAATACCTCCCGCCCGATTCACGGCTCGAAGGACAAAAAATTGAGCAGAGCGATGGAGAAGCCACCCGAGGAGGTTGAAGGCGAAGTAGACGATAAAAAAGAGAACGACAAAAGATAAGGCCTTGAGAATAAAGAAGGAGAGCTTCCAGTACTCTGCCCACAAGGTCGCAAGGAAGTCATCATAGCGGATAGCCGCTATGAATCCAGTCACAAGGCCCATGAGAGAAAAGATCTCTCGGAAAAAGCCTTTAAAATAGCCCCTTAGGGCGAAAAGCGACAGCAAAACCAGCAGGATGGTATCAATGACGTTCACCGGCTGGCCACACCCGTGTGAGGAGGGACTGGAATTTCGATTTCCGAGAGAAATCCCACACCATCTAGCGACTCAAAATTTCTTTCGCCAGTTCGTTAACCCTCTTGCCGTCCGTCCGGCCTGTAACTTTAGGCATCACTTGTTTCATAACCTTTCCCAAATCCTGAGGCCCCTTGGCGCTGATTTCCTCGATGGAGGCTAAGATCAGAGCGCGAAGCTCCTCCTCCGTAAGGGCCTGAGGAAGGAACCGGCGGAGGACGGCCATCTCCGCCTCCTCTTTTTCCACCAGATCCATCCTTCCACCCCGGCGAAAATAGTCGATGGCTTCCTGTCGCTGCTTGCAGAGGGATGATATGAGTTTGAGAGTTTCTTCTTGAGAAAGCTCTTTTCGACCCTTGATTTCTTCGTTATGCAGGGCAGCCAGGAGAAGGCGAAGAGTAGAGACAACAATCCTGTCACCGCTTTTCATCGCCGCCTTCATGGCGTCCTGAATTTCTGTTTTCAGCCCCAGAGCCGCCACCGCCATGAAACCTTTACCCTTTTTTAAACATAATAGCTACGGGCACGCCGCAGAGCCCGCTTCTTCGCCGCAATCGCCTTTTTCTTTCGCTTTACGCTCGGCTTTTCGTAGTGTTCTCTTTTGCGAAGCTCCGCCAGAATACCGGCCTTCTCGCACAGTTTCTTAAACCGCCGGATGGCGCTCTCGATGGATTCGTTTTCTCTAACTCTAATCCCGGTCATTAAGTTATCTCACCCCCCTCCACATCACCCCTTCTGACATCAGACTATCCCCATTTTCAACCTCCGGATTTTATCCGATTTGTGTTTCAAGTCAAGCTGACGACCGGCCCGGGAGAAAATATTCAAACAATACTGCCAACCCGGCAGCCTCAGGCGAGGTCGCAAACTCCTCACGAACGCTCCGGCAACTGGGTCACTTGACGGCATTTTTGGAGATGTGTACGATTACGCCGCGTTTAACATGATGATTTTATGATTTGCTCGCACTTGCAAGCATGGGTTGTTCGGCTCTGTTTGTTTCTTTTCTTTTCCCTTCTACCGC
>JACQUW010000186.1 GCA_016210115.1 Deltaproteobacteria bacterium
ATGCTCTTCTCTCATCGGCGTATCCTTTCTCTGCCTGTTCCACCAGGCAGCCTTTCGTTTTCGGTTCACGAAAGGGTACGCCTACCTATTTCTCATTTCCACACTTTTTGATTATAGCTCCGGGCGCGGCGCCACCAGCGTTTGGTATGACGGTTTTCCGAAGCGGACTTTTGAATGGCAGGCGGGCAGTCTTTTTTCACCGCCTCTAAATGCCTGGCACGAGCACTATAACGGCTCAGGCGAGACACCGGCTCGCTACGTTGCGGTGACGAGCTCGCCGCAGATGATCAATCTTTTTCATGATACTGAATAGATCTTCAAGAATCCGTATACCTTCAGCAATCGGTTTCGCGGCGAGGAGAACTATTTTAACGGAGACGGGGTGCAGCTTTCGGTAAAGCTCCCGGAATCCGACAGGGCCAGAACCAAAAACCGGGTGGAAAATTACTGGAAGACAAACTTCATCGCCGACGTGCCCCATTTCAACGCGCTCGCTGATCAGAAGCACATGTTCGGTGAAGGACGGGCCAGGATTATCTTTTTCGGCCTATCGGACAATACGATGTCAGGTCACATCCTGGAGTTTGTGAGCGGCAGTTATAAAAAGACGCACCGCCACGGGCCGGGAGCGCACATCATCATCTTGAGCGGATCAGGCTTCAGCCTCGTATGGCCTGAAGGCGGTGAAGGCTCCCGCGTGGATTGGAAACCGGGTGTCATCATTTCTCCCCCTGATATGTGGTACCATCAACACTTTGCCACCGGAAAAGACCCGGCGCGGCACCTGGCTTTGCGCTGGGGGAGTCTTGAATACCCGGGAGTCACCAACTGGAGAAAGTATCAGGAGAATTTCGGCGAACAGATCGAGTATGAAGACGAAGATCCGGCCATTCGGGAGACATTCGCCCGCGAGTGCCGCGCCAACGGTGTGGAAGTCCGGATGGATCCCGTTGTGTATCGGACAAGAAAGTAAATTCCTGAAAAACGGGAACTTTCGGTTTTCTCATACCCCTCACCCTCCTTCTCTCCCGCAAGGGGAGAGGGAACTCAAAAAGTCTCCCCTCGGGAAGGGGTTAACGTGAGGGCGATTTATGGCAGCATACTTATTGCTTTCAGTATAGTTATCTCCTCTCCCGCTGGCGGGAGAGGACCAAGGTGAGGGTGCCGTTCGTCATACGGAGGTGAAACATGGTTACTGAATATCCGGTGCTGTCGCTGGCCGAGCGTGATCGACGCTGGGAAAGAGTTCGCGAGATGATGCGGCAAAAGAAAGTCGACTGCCTCCTTCTCGCTGGACTGAAGAGCCGCGAGCAGCTCGAGGGATATCTCACCAACGATTACGCCGAAGGCGTGGTCATTTTTCCGCTGGAAGGGGATCCTGTTTGCCTGAGCTGGACGGGGACCCGCATAACCCGTCACATGGAAAATACGCTGCGCGGAGTTACGCCATGGTTGGAAGACATGCGCGTTGGGATCACCGGTCCGGCGATTTCCGCGGTCCTTAAGGAAAAAGGATTTGATCAGGCAGCGATCGGCGTCGTGGGCCTGGAAAGTCGCGCGCCGGGAGAGGGGGGCGGCTACATTCCTTATAAGACCTGGGCTTACGTCCTGGAAGATCTCAAGAAAGCGACATTCGTTGAGTTATCGATGACATTCTGGGAGCTCGTCCTCGTAAAAAGCGAGGAAGAGCTGGAGCTCGTTCGGTACGCTGCAAGCATCGGAGAGAAGGCCTGCGACACCATGCTCAGGACATGAGGCCCGGTGTAAGCGAGCGGGCGCTTTATGCGGACATAATGAAAACCATCTGCGAAAGCGGCGCCGCGGTTCGCTATCCCCGCCTCATCCTTCATACTGGAGCCGACAATCTGAGTTGGGGTCCTCCCGTGTGGCAGTACCAGGCACAGCCGCCGCGGTTCCTGCAAACGGGGGATCTGGTGCAGGCTGAGATTTTTCCTTGCTACGGCGGCTTGGAAGCCCAGCAGCAGATGTCGGTTTCTTTGAAACCGGTTAACTCGGTTAATGCTGAATGTGCCGCAGTCGCTCGCAAGTCTTACGAGGCCGGGCTCAAGGCGCTCCGTCCCGGCCGGACTTTTCAGCAAGTCTGTGACGCTATGGAAGAGCCGCTGCGCGCAGCGGGATGTTGGCATCTGACCCCGCTCCTCCACAGTCTGAATCCGTTAGGCTGGACCAGCGCGACCCAGGTCGGAATTGAGCAGATGCCGGGGCGCGAGAAATACAAGGACCTTCGCAGCAGACCCGCGGTCGGTGGAGATTTGGTAATACAGGCGGGCATGGTATTGTGAGCTGGAGCCCAATGCCTGTCTCGGTAAGCACCGCACGAACATCGGAGGAACCGTTATCGTGCGAGAAAACGAGGTTGAGGAATTGAACACGCTGTCAACCGAGTTGCGAGTGGTGGAGTGAACAGAGGAATGTGGTGGCCCTTAGAGTAACGAGGCGGAAAGCCCTATCCACAACTTCGGTTAGGGTCACGCAAGCGATGTAATTCTCCCCGGGTTTCCGGGCGGGGTGTGGCAATGAGAACAATCAAAGCAGTTTTGTACCTGCTGCGCATATTGCTGAAGCCGATCCTGCTTCTCGGCGTAATCATTTTCGGTGTTGCTTATGTAATCTACCCCTGGGCCGTTCCGCTCCCCGGCCGAGAGACGCTATCGGGGAGCTGGGCAGGACCACTGCAGTCGAGCCGGGGCCCGCAGGCCTGGTTGTTCCTCACGCTGACGCCCAAGAACTCACTCAAGCCGCTGTGGACCTATGTCATGCGCAGCACGCGCTACAATGCGCCACCCAGCGCTCCCATCCAGGGCCAGGCGTTTCTTTGTTCGCGCCGCCTCGGTCGCATCGACTTTCGTGTGGACGGTTTCACAACCGCCCGGAGTGGAGAGACGCTCGAGGTGATCATCGAGCCTACTCGCCGGAGGCGGCCTGAGCTACGCTTCACCATGCAGGGCCATTGGCAGGGCGTCTCGCTGGAACTGGCGCAAAACGGTCACAACCTGGACGACGCGCTCGGCGAGCCAGGGCGCGGCGGCAACAACGAGCAGGACTGGATCAAAGCTGTGCTGAAGAAGAGCAGCGAAAACGAATGGCTCACCGAGTGCGAGCGCCTGAAGTGATCACGGGCGCGAACCTGCGTAAAAAAATCACGGAAGACGGCTGGCGGTGACTCGGAATTCACGGAATCCTAACCAATACCCAGTACGGAGTGACGCTATGAAAGAGACAGTGCAGGCATGGGAACTCATAAACCCTGAAGGCACAATCGTGTTGCCGCAGCGCGAGAACGCAGCGATCAATTCTCGTCGTCCTGATACATTGGACGGCAAGACCGTGGCTCTGCTCTGGAACGCGAAGAGCAACGGAGACCTCTTCCTTAATAGAGTAGGAGAGCTGCTTGCTGAGCAAGTCAAAGGCGTCAAGGTCATCAAGTTGTGGGAAGTTGACCCCGCAACAAAGCGATATGGCCCCGGAGCATTTCCGCCGGAGGTTGTGAAACAAGTAAGTGACCTCAAGCCCGACACAGTCATCGGCTCACAAGGCGATTGAGGGAGCTGCACTGCAGGGCTGGTCGTGAACCAGTCGAAGCTCGAGAAGGAAGGCATACCGACAGTCACCGTCGCAACTACTGCTTTTATAGATTTGGCAAAGGCATCAACGGCCGGCACTGGCGTGCCGGAAATGTCCTTTGTCGTCGTAGAGCACCCTATAGGAGGAATAAGCAAAGAACAGATTGAGGCAAAGGCTGACGCAGCTTTTCCAGAGATCCTAAAAATGGCGCTGGAGTGGAAACCGCAGCCAGCAAAGGTTGCAACTCCAAAGCCAGCTTACCCGGCCGAGAGAGTCAACTTCACCGGCACGATCGAGGATGTGAATAAGCTTATGTTCGAAAACGGCTGGTCTTTGGGGCTCCCCATCGTTCCACCCACGCCGCGGCGTGTCGAGGCCATGCTGAAAGGGACAACCCGTTCCCCCGACGAAATCATATGGGTTGTGCCGCCGAGAAACGGGGCCCTCACTGTCGAGTTGCTCGCCGTCCACGCAGCGATGGCTGGATGCAAGCCGGAATACATGCCGCTGCTTATCACAGTCATGGAGGCTTTCCGCGAGGAAGCTTATGACTGGCTAGGCGCGGCAACAACGACAGGCTCCGAAGCTCCCATGGTCCTGGTTAATGGACCGATAGTGAAGGAACTGGGCATTGCGTATGAGACAGGATGCCTGGCCGGGGGATACCATCCGAATGTCTCCATGGGCTATACCGTTAATCTCATAGGAGCTGCCGTTGGCGGGGCAGTGGCGACGAAGCGTATAGACAGGTCAGTTCTCGGCAATCGGGCTAATATCATCGCCTATTTTTTTGGTGAGAACGAGGATGCCAACCCTTGGGAGCCCTACCACGTGGAAAAGGGCTTCCAGCCAACGGACAATGTTATTACCGTCATGAGTGGCGACTTTGTTACCCTCCAAGAGCTTCATTGTAAGACAGGGGCTGAGGTTCTAACGACGATATCGAGCTATCTTGGCGGTGGCGCGCTCTGCTTCGGCGGAGGACCGTTGGTTGGTCCAAATAGTTTCAAGAGCCATTTTTTGGTGTTATCTCCCGAGCGTGCTGCAATTTTGGCTCAAGATGGATGGACAAAGGACGCAATTAGAAAATACATTGTAGAGCACGCCAAAACCCAATATGGAGCAACGACTCCAAAATGGCGCGGTATCCCGAACGACTTTGGCCCGCTCACTCCTGAGAGTCTTGTCCCAGTGTTCGGAAAACCGGAAGAAATTCAGATTATAGTAGCGGGAGGGCCTGGCACACACTCATCGTATGTCCGCGGTGGGCATGGGAGCATCGTGACCAAACTCATAAAGCGGTAGTTAAGGCGACACCCGGAAAGTCTCCCTTACCCTCCCTTCGTCTACGCTCAGGGCATGCTTTTCAAAGAGGGGAACCCATAGTCGAAAGAGAGCAGTTTCCAAGCACTACAGACCAGGATTCCACTTTCCTTCCTCGAATCTTCCCCCTTTGAAAAAGTTTGAAAAAGGGGAAAAGAGGGGGATTTGATTTTCACAGCTCCACAGCCAGGGTCATAGATCCTTTGCTGCTCGCCAAGCCCAGCTACTTCTTCTTATAAAGACTCTCCACATAGCCGCTCTGATTCAGCTCCTGGATAAAAGTGAGATCGACGAACTGTTCGGGCTTGGCCGTTTTCGCTCTCGGGTCTCGTTCGGCCAGCTCATCAAGGACGGTCTTCAGTCCCTCCAGAGTTGGATACTGTTTTTTCGACAGCAGAGCATCGGTCAGATTATCATTCCGGCTCCGTTCCAGGATATCGCGGTCGACCCGGCCTCCCAGAAACTTTGACAAGAGCTTGATCGTGCCCTCCTTGTCCGTCCAAATCCGCGCCACGGCTTCAACGTGCGACTTGACATACCTCCGGACTGTATCTTGATGCTCCCTGATGAACTTTCGCGTTGTGGCGGGGGCCGTATGTTGAAAGACGAGGCCCATTTTCGCCACATCGGCGAGAACCGCCAAACCCCTTTTTTCAGCCATGAAGCTGGAAGGCGGATTGAGAACAGCGGCTGTGACTTTTCCCGTTAAAGCAGCGTTCAGACGGTCCGGTACAGTCCCCACTTGCACGATAGTCACGTCCTTTCCGGGAATCAAACCTATTTGTTTCAATGCGAACCGCGCGATGGAATCCGTGGCCGAGCCGAAACGGCTGATGGCCACCGAGCCGCCCTTGAGCTGCTCCGGTGATGTGACACCCGGCTTTCCCACCAGCACATAATTCAGCGAAGTGACCCCTCCGGCTATGTAAACGGCGTCGGCTCCCGCCAGGGCGCTGCTCACGAGACCGGGGCCCGAAACCTGAGTGATGGGAACATCTCCGGATACCAGCGCCAGAATCGCCGTACTTCCTCCGGTGAAAAAAACAACCCCCACGTCAAGGCCGTTTCGCTGAAAAATCCCCGCTTCTTTCGCCAACCACGCAGGCAGGTTGTCGGCACTGATAGCGCTGTAGCCGACGTGCAACTTTGCTACCTGCGCAAAAACTGAAGGAGCAGCCATGGCAAATAGCGTCATAAAGATAATGGTTGTTAAGATCCGTCGAAGTCTCATCGTAATTGTCTCCTTTTGAGGAGGCTAGTCGAGAACGGCAATCCCTGTCAAACTCATTTTGCGGTTGAGGAACTGAATACTCTACGGACTGAGTCGCGAATAGCGGAATGCAGCGAGAGAAACGAGTTGAGCCTTCGATCAACGAGGCAGAAAGGACCAGTCCACAAGTTCGGTCAGGCTCACACGCTCCAGGGCTTTCGCATCTCTCTGAAGCACCAGCCTCTTCAGACTCTCTTCGGAGAATTTCCCGTCATCACTGAAGACTTTAAGACCCAGTTGAAACTGCTCCTCGGCGTCCTTGGTATCGAGCACAAGCTTCTTGGCTAAGAACGCGACCATTTCGTCGCGGTTATTCTTAAAGTAGGCAACTCCCTTCAGGGTTGCCTTTACAAATCCTCTTACCTGATTTGGTTGCTCCTTTAGTTTTCTTGTGGTGACGATAACGCCATTGGACGGAAATTCATTCAGATCGGCGGCGGAGATCAGCCTTTTTAACCCGGCCTCTTCGGCCCTGCGGACCTGAATGGAATTGAGAACGGCAGCGTCGATTTTTCCATACCGCAGCGCCGCCAGCCGCAAAGCAGAATTGCCTACGTTGAGGATGGATACGTCTTGTTTCGGGTTTAGACCGTAGTGCTGCAACACTTCCAAGACAAAATGATAGATTTCACCTCCGAAACCGCTCACACCGATGATCTTTCCCTTGAGGTCAGCTCCAGAGATAATGGTCGGCCGAACCATGAAACCGGCGGTCCCTTTTTTTGTGATCCCCAGGACCCCCTTGAGCGGGGCGCCGTTGAGAATAACAGACACTCCTGTAGCAAAGGCGAGCAGGTAATCGACGTCTCCCGCCATGAGGGCTCGAGCCGCAATGGTTCCATCCATCACGACCACCAACACATCGAGGTTTTCCTGCCGGTAGAATCCCTTTTCCAGGGCCACGTACACCGGAAACTGGTTCAGGCTTATACTCGGGGTGGCGACTATCGCCTTTTGCATCTTTTGAGCCCGCACTGGGCCGGTAGTCGCCAGGAAAAACAACGCCGCAACGGCCAAGTACCGAATCTTCATCTCCTATCTTCTCCTCATACTCCAAACCGGCAGCTTCTCGTGTTTTTAGGGACGCAGTCTAGTTCCGCGGATCGCGACCCACCCGGCATGAGATCTTGGCGCGATTCCTTTTCCTCTCCCATCGAGAGACCGTGTCAGAATGGCCTAATCCGTAACAATTCTTGAGACGAAATTCAGATCCTTCCCCCCTTGCGGGGGAAGGTCAGGATGGGGGCTTGTTCATGAAGACGCCTCATCCTGGCCTCCTCCCGCTCTTATCTCATCATCCTCCGGGTTGACAATAGGCGAGCGTGACGCACCGCACTGAGGACTTTCAATGCCGCGTTTCGTTGACTTAAAACCCAATACCCGTTATTAAATAACGGATTTGCCGCGCTCCCAATGAGCCGTTAGCTCAGGCGGTAGAGCATCTGCCTTTTAAGCAGAGGGTCGCTGGTTCGA
>JACQUW010000016.1 GCA_016210115.1 Deltaproteobacteria bacterium
CACCTTGGTCCTCCCCCGCAAGGGGGGAGGGAAAAAAAGGCAACGATGGACTGGCTCTTGTTTATGAAGTTTAGCATTACCCGGAGGCTGCATGGCATCTTAAAACCTTCCCTCCTTGCGGGGGAAGGTGAGGATGGGGGGATTGCAGAGATAAGACCGTAGATAAATCATATTGTGACACAGTGTCCAGGGGTGAGGAGAGACGTAGTCCTCCCAGGGATGAACAACCAGCCGGGCCCGCACGTGCTGCCTCGATTGACTTTTTGTCCTCTTGCCGCAAGAATATCGCTGAACATCATCCGGAGGTTACGCCATGAAAATTCTTCGCTTTGATGACGATCGTATCGGCGTTCTTAAGAATGAAAATTTCGTCATTGACGTCAGCGAGGCGGTGGCTTACCGCACCGAAAAAGGCCCGCAGAAAGTGATCGAAGAAATCATCGATTCCTTTGAGATTTATCGATCGAGATTCGAGCAAATTGCGGAGAAAAAAAACGGCGTGCCGTTGGCAGGCGTCAAGCTGCTCGCGCCCATCCCGAGACCGAGCAAGTGCCTGGCTGCCTTCGTCAATTACCTCGATCGTCCCGATCGAAGCGTCGAGTCTTTGCCCAATGAATATTTTTACAAGGCTCCGGAGCTGGTGGCGCCCGAGGGAACCGTCGAGCTGCTAGACATGCCGGCGGTTGTAGTCTACCAAGCCGAGGCCGAGCTGGCCTTTGTGATCGGCAAGAGAGCGAAAAACGTAAAAGAGGCCGACGCAATGAACTACGTGTTCGGCTATGTTCCTTTCTTCGACATCTCCGCAAGGGGAGTGTCGCGGCGCACCCAGTTTGTCCCCAAAGGGCAGGACACCTATGGCCCCTGCGGTCCGTGGATAACCACCAAAGACGAGATTCCCGATCCCCATAATGTCGTGGTTCGATCCTGGGTCAACGGGAAATTACGGCAAAATTACAATACGAAGTATATGGCCCACAAGATTCCCGACCAGATTGCGTGGCTGACCCGCTTTGTCCAGCTCCAGCCCGGAGACGTGATCGCCACGGGGACGTATCACGAAGGTCTGGGTCCGATCAACGATGGCGATCTGCTCGAGATCGACATCGAAAAAATGGGGAAAGCCCGATTCCGCGTCAAGGGCTACGGTCCAAGGAAAGACGCGGAGTGGATGCCCGGCGTTTCTCAGCCCAAACCGCCGCCGGGCGGGGGCATCGCTAAGGTTTAGCGGTCAAACCTTTATGCCAGGCGAGCGCTGAGCTGTAGAAAAGCAAAAAAAGCTGATTTAGAGCGTAGCCCAGGATCGCCAGGGCCAACATTCCGGCGTACATCTGGTCCACCTTGAACCTTCTCTGAGAGTCCAGGATAAAGTAGCCGATCCCGTCGGTGCTGCCGACCATTTCCGAGATCACGACGAGGATCAGCGTTATCGCTACGCTGATCCTCAACCCTGTCATGATCTGGGGAGCGGCCGCAGGTAAGATAACCTTCATGATCTCCTGGCGCCGGGAGAGTCCGAAAGTTTTAGCGGTGTGGATGAGGACCCGGTCAATGTTTCTCACGCCGTCGAAAGTGTTGAGAAGAATCGGCCAGGCGCAGGAAAAGAAAATAATAAAAATCTTCATCTCATCTCCCAGACCGAAGAAAAGCATTGCAACCGGCACCACAACCGGCGGCGGTATGGGCCTGGCTGCCTCGACGACAATCTCAAGCATCCGATGCACCCAATCAAAGAGGCCCATGGCGATCCCCAGGGGGATGAAAACGATGCAGGCCAAAAGATATCCTGCGACCGCCCTCTTGAGGCTCAGAACAATCTGATACGGTATCTCGCCGGACACGATAAGGAGATAAAAGGTTCTCAGGATTTTGCTCATTGGAGGAAAAAAAAGCGGATGAAGGATTCCGGAGCGAGAGACAAGCTCCCAAAGAGGTATCATGGCCAGGAGTACGATAAGCCCGTAAAGCCTGGACTCCTTATGCAAGCTCATACGAAACCTTGGGCCCTCATCCCGCGGTGCCAGCGCATGGCTTTTCGCTCGAGGACTGAAAATAAACGGTTCAGCGCGTATCCCAGTATGGCCACGAGAATGATGCCGGCGTACATATTACTCGTCTTCAGGGATCGCTCTTCATCAAGGATAAAAAATCCCAAGCCGCTTCCTCCCACGACCATTTCGCAAGTCGTCACCAGGATGAGCCCTATGGCGACACTGATGCGTAGCCCCGTAAAAATATAAGGCGAAGCCGCGGGAAGAGCGATCGTCTTTAATATTTTCCATCTGCCCAACCCAAAGGTCCTCCCGGTGTCGATTAAAGTGCGATCGATATTCCTCACCCCATCGATGGTATTGATCAGGATGGGCCACGTGCATGCGTAGACCGTCACGGCAACCACCATGGGGTCGCCGATGCCCAAAAACAAAATCGCCACGGGGATGATAGCGACTGAAGGCATCGGCCGCAAAAACTCGATAACTCCCTCGAACAAGCTGTAGGCCAGCCGGAAATATCCCAGAATGATCCCCAGAGTGACGGCGATGGTTGCCGAGAGGGCATAGCCGGTGGCGAAACGAAACAAAGTGATAAGAGCCTGGCTTACGAGCTCGCCTGAGAAGACCAATTGCACGAGGGTGAGAAGCACCAGGCTGATGGGCGGAAAGTAGAGCTCGCTCAATCGGGTTAGACGCGCGCAGGCCTCCCAAATGAGGAGAAGAAACACAAGGGCGGCCAAACCAAGAAAGTTGACCCGGATCCGAAAAAAGGAACTGCGCAAAGGCATGTGAGAAATCGTGAAACCGTAGAAGGTGAAACGTGAATGGGGGCGCCGATTCACTTTTCACGTTTAACTTTTTACGTTCTAACGGTCCGATCCGCTGATTTGTTTGTAAATCTCGTTTCTTAGTTGCAGGAATTTCCCCTCCGAGCGCGTGGCAAGCTGATTTCTCGGCCGAGTCAAATCAACGTCGATCCTCTCTATTACCCGGGAGGGCCTGCGGCTCAGGACGCATATCTTGTCTGAAAGATAGATTGCCTCCTCGATGTCGTGGGTGATGAACAATATGGTGGTCCGCAGCTCGCCCCAGAGCTTGAGCAATATGTCCTCCAGCTCAAGCCGGGTTAAGGCGTCCACTGACCCGAAGGGCTCGTCCATCAAGAGGACTTCCGGTTCATAGGCGAGAGCCCTGGCAATGGCTACTCTTTGCTGCATTCCTCCGGACAGCTCCCAAGGATAGTGCCGTTCAAAGCCTTTCAGCCCCAGAAGGCTGATGAGGTGTCTGGCTTTCTCTTCGGCATCCCGGGAAACTCTTCCTTTGGCCTCGAGACCGAAGAGAACATTTCCCAAAACGGAGCGCCAGGCGAAAAGAGATTTGTTATACTCCTGAAAGATAAGAACTAAATTTGCAGGCGGGCCGTTAACCTCCAAGCCTTTGATCAAGATCCTGCCGCTGCTCGCTGAAATCAAACCGGCGATGCACATGAGGAGGGTGGTCTTTCCGCATCCGGACGGGCCGACAAGCGACACAAACTCCGCTTCGGCGACCTCCAGAGAAACCTCCTGAATCGCCAGAGTTGATTCCCCACCCATCTGCCGGTAGCTCTTGGTAAGTCGCTCCACCTCCAACAGGGACATAACCGCAGCAGCTCAAACCAAAAAACGCAATTCAGGCCTTGGGGGCCAACTCGCTTATGACCTCTTTCGCCTTGAAAGAGCGGCCCACCAGCTTGTATCTGTGAGTAAGGTCGATCGTCACCTGCAGGTCCTTTTCCGATATTCCCTTCTCGAATACCGGCAGGGCAACTTTCTTTGCCAGCTCGGGGCTCAACCCCGTCCACTTGATCATAAGCTTCCTGGTTCCCTGAATATCGGCATTGATCGCATCGATCCCGCGATTGACGGCGCGAACAAAGCGACTGACAGTAGCTTGGTTCTTCTTTATCCACTTATCAGAGGCAAACCAGCTGGCGATCAGGAACTTGGAAACGACCTCACCCCAATTGTATGACAGCACGCGGGTTACGCCCTTTCCGGTGGATGCCGTCACAAAAGGCTCATGCGTGCTTGCCGCATCCACTCTTCCGGAACTCAGAGCGGCCTCCATCTGAGGAAAAGGGATCTCGACAAATTTCACTTTAGATACGCTTCCGCCGTTTTTATCTATCCACGCCATCGCCATGAGGTGAACAATGTTATTCAAGGTATTCACCGCAACCGTTTTCCCCTCGAGATCTCTGGCTGTCTTGATGGGAGAATCCTTAAGCACCTGAATCGCGTGAGTCTCGTTGCTGCCTTTAACGTTAATGGCCCCGCCTGAAACGAGCTTGAAATCGAAGCCCTCGACATGAGCTTGATAGAGCGATATGACGTTGCTCCATCCGACTTGAAGGTCACCTGAGGCGACGGCCGGAGCAATGGCCGCCCCGCCGACCATCGGGAGAAGCTCGAGGTCCAGTCCCTCGCTCTTAAAAAAACCCTTTTCCATCGCCATAAAGAGCGAGGCATTGTCTACGATCTTCATGTATCCGACCTTGCCTCTTGCCTGGGCGAAGGCGATCTCGTTGAAGAGTGGCATCCCGGCAAATCCCATCACAACGCCAGTCAAGAAATCTCTCCGTGTTATTGCCATATCAAGCGCTCCTTCCGGCGGCAGAGAAATCTGCCTATATCGGAGAAGAACAAAATCCCGCTTTATCGCCCTGAAGCTGTGAAGAAAATTCAAATCCCCCTTTTTCCCCCTTTTCCAAAGGGGGATAAACCAAAAAGGAAACGTGGGCTTTGCTCTCTAAGTGCTCGGAAATTCCCGTGTTTCGACTAAGAGTTCCCCTCTTTGAAAAAGAGGGGGTAGGGGAGATTTTCCGCGTTCCCATGATGTTTTCACAGCTTTCCTACGAGTTCCCCTCTTTGAAAACCTTTGAAAAAGAGGGGGCAGGGGAGATTTCGATCTCAGACCGGGGCATATTTCGAAAGAGTCTCGCGTGGAAGAAACTTCCTGTTAATGAGCTTGTACCTGTGAGAAACGTCGATCATCGGCTGGAGATCGGATTGCAGGATCTTTTTTTCAAAGGCAGGCAGCGCCATCTCTTTCAGGAATTCGGGCTTCAATCCCGTGTGCTTGGCGATAGTCAATTTGGCCTTCTCGGGATCGGCGTTGTGGGCATCGATTCCCCGATTAAGCGCGGTGACAAACGCCTGGGCCGCTTTGACGTTTTTATTGATCCAGGCCTCGCTGCCGAAATAAGAAGCGACCAGCAAGCGGCTTGCGATTCCACCCAACGGGTAGCCCAGCACGCGAGTTCTCTTGTTGACTTTTGAGGGAACCGTCACGAACGGCTCCACCGCAATGAACGCGTCAATCTGTTTGCTGACTACGGCGGTCTCCATCTGAGGAAACGGGAGCTCGACCCACTTCACTTTGGAGGAGTCACCCCCATTGTTGTCGATCCAGTGAAGACCGGAGACGTGAACGATGTTGCGCAGAGTATTAGACGCGCAGGTTTTCCCTTCCAGGTCCCTGGCTGACTTGATGGGCGAATCAACCGCTACTTCAAAGCCAAAGATATCATGGGCGCCCCGCTTGTTAATCGCGCCGTTGGCGAGAAAGCGGTAGTCAAATCCTTCGAGGTAGCCCTGAAAAATGGAAACCACGTTGGACCACCCGATGTTAAGCGCGCCGGAGGCAAGAGCCGGCGCAATCGCCGCGCCACCGACCATCGCGGTCACCTGCATCTCAAGTCCCGAGTCTCTGAAGAATCCCTGATCCAGCGCAATGAAGAACGGCGAAAGATCGCCGATCTTCATTGTACCGACGTTTAGCTTTGTCTGAGCCGAGGCGCGGTCCAACGGCAAAACCGAAGCTCCTAAGGCGACCATTCCTCCTGTCAGGGCGGCGCCAAGAAATTCGCGGCGGCTTACAGCTTCAAGATCAAGACCGACAGTAATCTTCATAACACTCCTGCGAGAAAAGAGTCGGGGTGAGACATCTATACTTCTCTCATAGAGACGCGTCAATACGTCCCTTTTTTGACATACATTCCCCTCTTTTAAATCCCCTCTATCACCCTGAAACTGTAAAAAAATTCAAATCCCCCTTCCGTCCCCCTTTTTCAAAGGGGGATAATCAAAAAGGAAAGCGGAATTTTGCTCTGTAGGCACTTGGAAATCCCTCTCTTTCGAGTACGAGCTCCCCTCTTTGAAAAACTTTGAAAAAGAGGGGCGAGGGGAGATTTAGTTTCCCGAAGAGGAATCAACGAGAGAAGGGAATTCCAGACGCGGGAGTACCGGAACGATAGAAAATTTGTCGCGCGAGCTTTAGAGCTCCAGTCGCCGCATGATCTCTTTGCGGAAAAGATTCAGAGATGAAATCACTTTGTCGTGGGAAAGATTGCCGATATGGAACATGCCCATGAAATGATCGGCGCCCACCTGTCTCATCTGAGCCAGAAGCTGGCGCGCCACAGAGTCCGGGCTGCCCGCTATCACGTAACCGGTCGCAAGCAACTCGTCCCAGCTGAGCCTCGAAAAATCGACCCGCTCCCGGTTTCCCTCACGAAAGTAGTTGAAGGACCTCTCACTGGTCAGCGCCGCCATAAGGCGCTGCTGGTCCGCGGCTTTCTGATTCACAGCCTCATTAAAACCCCGGTTGTAGACGGTGAAAAAATAGCGCAAGGCCGGCTCCGCGACTTGCTCCGCTTTTTTGTCCGTTTCGTCCACATAGATGTGGCGCGTCAGGATGAAGGCCTCAGGCGATGCCTCCCACCCGCTCTCTCTCGCCACCTTGCGGTAATAGCCGAAAGTATCCTCGATCTGTCCCGTTGTCTGGTAAACCTGAGCGATCGGAATGCGCTGCTTGACGCACCACTCGACCGACTCTGCGCTTCTCGCCGCCACCCAAATCGGCGGATGAGGTTGCTGCAAGGGCCGCGGCCATATCGCGCAGTCCTTAAGCCGGAAAAATTTCCCTTCATGGCTCCAGACGGGCTGGGTCCAGGCGGTCATGATGAGCTGAAAAGCTTCCTCGAAGCGCTCCCGGGATTCTTCCGGGTTCACATTGTACCACACATACTCTGCGGGAATGCCGCGCACAAAGCCCGCAATCAGCCGGCCGCCGGTCAGGCAGTCGAGCATCGCGTATTCCTCAGCCACGCGCACCGGATGAAAGCGCAGCGGCAGTATGTTTCCAAGAACGCCGATTCTCATCCGGCTGGTTCTCTGGCTCAGGGCCGCCGCGATCAGATTCGGCGACGGCATGGTGCCATATGCGCTGTAGTGATGCTCGTTGAAGACCACGCCTTCGAAGCCAAGCTCCTCACAATACGCCATCTCATCCAAATGTTCTTTGTAGTTTTCCGCGCCGGCGGCCGGATCGAAGTAGCTGCTCGGCACCGGGGTTCGCGGAGCTTCCCGGGGAACATGAGGATAGGCAAGGAGATCGAAGTTATAGATTTTCATTCAGATATGACCCTCGGACGACCAAATCCCCCTTTCATCCCCTTCGACTGTGCTCAGGACAGGCCTGTCGAACCATGAACGGATCTTTTTACAGCTTTCGATTTCTAAAGTGAATATAAGCCGCAATCCGGCGTCGAGTTAGAATGAATTTCCAGACGCCAGACTAGCATCCGCTGCTGAGCGGGGTCAAGCCGTTGATTGATTTCAGAGCACTCGCGTAGTAGACACACAGCGAAGGACTCAAACGATGAAATCGCGCGCTGCCGTCGCCTGGGAACCGCGGCAACCTCTCGCAATCGAGCAGGTGGAGGTGGGTGGCCCCAACAAAGGCGAGGTGCTACTCCGTCTAGTGGCAACGGGTGTTTGCCACACGGACGCCTACACGCTATCGGGCACGGATCCCGAAGGCATATTTCCAACGATTCTCGGGCACGAAGGTGGAGCCGTCGTCGAGGATGTCGGCGCCGGTGTAAAGAGTGTGCAGCCGGGTGATCACGTGATTCCGCTTTACATTCCCGAGTGCGGTGAATGCAAGTTCTGCAGGTCCGGGAGAACCAACCTGTGCCAGGCGATTCGAGTGACCCAAGGCAAGGGTCTCATGCCGGACGGCACCTCGCGGTTTTCCCTGAATGGGAAGACCGTCTTTCACTATATGGGAACCTCGACGTTCTCAGAATACACGGTCCTGCCGGAAATCGCGGTGGCGAAAATCAATCCAGCCGCGCCGCTGGATAAAGTGTGCCTTCTTGGATGCGGCATCACTACGGGGATTGGCGCAGCGATGAACACAGCGAAAGTAAGGCCGGGGTCAACGGTAGCTGTCTTTGGCTTGGGCGGCATCGGCCTCAGCGTGATCCAGGGCTGCGTCTTGGCCAAAGCGGAGCGCATTATCGCCATCGACACAAATCCGGAAAAATTCGTCCTCGCAAAACAGCTCGGCGCTACCGATTTCATCAACCCGGCGGCTTCCGAAAGGGCCATCCAGGAAGTCGTAATCGATCTGACGGACGGCGGCGTCGATTATTCCTTCGAGTGCATCGGCAACGTTAACACCATGCGCGCGGCGCTGGAGTGCTGCCACAAAGGCTGGGGTGAATCGGTGATTATTGGAGTGGCCGCAGCCGGCGAAGAGATTCGCACAAGACCGTTCCAGCTCGTTACCGGGCGTGTCTGGAGGGGAACTGCGTTCGGCGGCGTCAAAGGCCGTTCCCAACTGCCCGGTTACGTGGAGCGCTATCTCGGCGGCGAAATCAAGTTGAACGAGATGATCACCCACACCATGCCGCTGGAAGAGATCAACCGCGCCTTCGATTTAATGCACGAGGGCAAAAGCATCCGGTCGGTGATTGTTTACTAGTCCCCAAAAAGACGTAAAAAGTTAAACGTGAAAAGTGAAAAGTAAAAAAGTAAGAATTGAGAAGTGAATCGGCGCCCCCATTCACGTTTCACCTTTTACCTTTCACGATCAGATGTTGATCGACGCGCATGTTCATTTGGACCATTACGGAGAGTCGTTGCGACCCGCTCTTGACGAGATCCGGCAAAACCGGATTTTTACCGTCAGCGTTTCGATGGATCTTTCCTCGTATGAACAGAATCTCAAGATCGGCGAAGCGTGCGATTTCGTTCTCCCCACCTTCGGCGTCCATCCCAAGAGGGCTCCCGAATATGCCGGCGGGCTTCATGATCTGAGCCGTTGGATCGACGAAAGTCCCGCGCTCGGAGAAATCGGCCTGGATTTCCACTGGGTCGAAGACGCGACTCGATATCCCGCGCAGCTCAAGGTCCTGCATTATTTTCTGGCCGCGGCGCGCGAGCAAAAAAAACTGGTCAATCTCCACACCAAAGGAGCGGAAAGGCAGATACTCGATCTGCTCGAGGAGTATGAGATCCAGCGCGCAATTATCCACTGGTACTCAGGTCCGTTGGACCTTCTCAACGCCTTCATTGATTTGGGCGTCTTTTTTACCGTCGGAGTCGAAGTGCTGTTCTCGGAAAGGATCCAGGCGGTCGCGCGCGCGATCCCGCTGGAAAAGCTGCTTACGGAAACGGATAATCCCGGGGGACTGAAGTGGCTGAGAGGGAGCGTCGGAATGCCGCTCGCGCTGCGCGATGTTATCACGGTGTTGGCCGGCTTGAAGGAGACTTCCGAGAAAACCATCAGAGAAATCGTCCAGAAGAACCTTTTGGAGCTGACGCGCGGAGATCCATGGCTGCGGAATGCGCATCACCAGTTGGCCGCGGGAGACTGAAGGGAGATTCGACAAAAGTCTCCGGCGGAAGCGCTGAGCGAGCGCGCAACAAAAGCGCTGAAAGGCGAGAGATTCCCAGGGGGAGTAGTTTTTTGGAAAAGAGACTCAAGAGCCGGTTCAGCGTGTGTCTTGCCGTCGTGTTCGCCCTCACCGCGGCTGCGGCTTGCGGCAGGAAAGAAGATAAAATCGACCTCGGGACAATAAAGGGCTCGGTTTACAAAAACAGTTATTTTGGTTTCAGCGTGAGGCTTCCGGATACCTGGCAAATCCAGGACAATGAAACCAGGCAAATGTTGATGACTCAAGGCAGAAGAATCACCGCCGGCAGCGACAAGGAGATCCAGGAAAGCCTCGACGCGTCCGCGCTTCAAACCGTGAACTTGCTTACCGCGTTTCAGTACCCGCTGGGCTCAGCGGTAGGTTACAATCCTGCGTTTCTAGTCGTGGCGGAGAGAATCAACAATGACGCGCGATTTAGCCGCGGCAGAGATTATCTTTTGGCCAGCCGGAGTATGCTTGAAAAGAGCCTATTGAAACCCTCATTCGGAAACAATCTCTTATCGGAGGTGTTGGGAGGGGTGAGCTTCGACATCATGGAGGTAAAACTCAAGACCGACAGATTAACGGTGCAACAAAGACACTACGCGACCATCAAGAAGGGGTACGTCCTGGTCGTCAGCATCTCCTACACGACGGAACGGGAGCTGCAGCTTCTCAAGGGCGTTCTTCAGTCCGTCAAATTTCATTAGGGCGACCGGCTCTCGCTTGTCGTTTGCTGAGACTCCCGTGAGCTTCCGTTCCGTGTCATTCATCGATATCGGTTTAATACGGCGCCGCCTGCTCCGCTGGTACGATAAAACCGGGCGCGATCTTCCCTGGCGCAAGACCAGGGACCCGTATGCGATCTGGGTCTCCGAAACCATGCTCCAACAAACGCAGGTAAAAACGGTGCTGCCGTATTACAGGCGCTTCCTGAAAGCGGTACCCGGGATCCAGGCCCTGGATCGCGCGCCCAAGAGGAAAATTCTCGCGCTATGGTCCGGACTGGGTTATTACCGCCGCGCTGCTGATCTTAAAACGGCTGCGCGAGTCATTGTGAAGCGCTATGACGGTAAAATTCCCGTGGACTTTGACGCTCTGCGCAAGCTTCCCGGAATCGGCTCCTATACGGCGGGCGCGATAATGAGCATCGCTTTTAATCGGCCCTATCCGGCGCTGGACGGAAACAGCCGCCGCGTGCTGGCGCGACTCTCAGGAGTGTCGCAGGATAAGGATCTTAGAGATGTGGCAGTGAGACTGGTGTCGCCTTCTCGCCCGGGCCACTTCAACCAGGCGCTCATGGATCTCGGCGCGACGATTTGCCTGCCGAGAGAGCCAAAATGCTCTTCATGCCCTGTCTCACTCCACTGCGCGGCGTTTAAGTCTCCGGCGTTTCCTATGACCATGCGCTCCCGGGCAAGCTCGAAATTACGCCCAGTCCAGTGGCCTCTGCTGGCGGTCATGAACGGCCGCAAAGTGCTGCTCCGTCGCCGCCCTGCAGGCGCTCTTCTGGATAGCCTGTGGGAAATTCCTGGAGGAGAAAAAAAGAGAGGGCAGTCGGTAATCGCAAGCCTCTCCTGTCACGTCGGCGATCTCCTGGAAAAAATCGGGGGAGCCGCCTTTGTCGGAGAAATACGCCACGCGATAACCTATCGCGATATTCGCGCTCCGGTTTTCTTCCTTGCGGTCAAAGACGAGAAAAAGATTCACCTGCCCGATCGCCAATGGCGCTGGGTCTCCCTTTCCTCTTTGCACAGGTACCCGCTTTCGTCATTGAGTCTCAAAGCAGTCAAGCTGGCTTGCCGGAGATGAAAAGACTCTTGTTCAAAAGCCTATTAATTTCCGTGCTCGCGGGAATCGCGCTCTACGGATATGTAAGCTGGCCCGATGTCACAGTTTTGAAACGGAAAAATCCGGCAACGACTGCTTTGATGGACCTTCGGGATGGGGAGTACCGGAAAAAAGGGCAAAAACCGGTGCGGCGCCAAATCTGGGCCCCGTACGATAGGATTTCCGACAATTTAAAGAAGGCGATTCTCGTTAGCGAAGACGCCGCTTTTTTCGGCCACAGGGGGATTGATTACTTTGAGCTCAAAGAGGCGATCAAAAAGGATTGGGAAAAAAAAGAGTTCAAACGAGGCGGAAGCACAATTACCATGCAACTGGCCAGGAATCTCTATCTCAGCCCTTCCAAGAACCCTTTGCGCAAACTGGCGGAGATTGTTATCGCCTGGCAACTGGAGCACGCGCTCTCAAAGCGCAGGATTTTCGAACTGTATTTGAACGTGATCGAATGGGGCCCCGGAATTTACGGCGCGGAGGCCGCCTCGCGCCATTATTTTGCAAAGCCGGCTTCCCAGCTTAGTCCGATCGAGGCGGCGACACTGGCTGCCATACTGCCCAATCCCAGAAACCCAAGGGAAAAAGGACTCATCTATCGGAGAAATCTGATCCTGGCCCGCCTGGCCAGCGTCGGGCATATAAGCGACGATGACCTGGAGCTCGCAAGGAAACGGCCTCTCTTTGGCAGGGGCGAGGAGCCTCGCGACTCCGTACCCGCTTCCGAGCCAGTAGTCGACTCGGCGCTCTACCCATAGAACTATCAGATGTTCAAGGGCGGTTCTTACTCAGCGGAGCAGGGACGTCGAGTCCCGCCACGCCCCGAGGGATGCATCCTTTTCGCGGGCGAAGCGTCTAATTGATATAAAGCAAGAGGCCGACTCCGAACGGATTTGACCCAGGGAACTTTTTCGGGTGCCAAAACGTTCAAGAGACGGCTGCACGAAAGGATATGCTATGCGAGACGACCAAAATGACAACCGGATCGATACCACTCTGGGCGACATCATTGAGGCGGTCAGCGAAGTAGCCTTCGAATACAGTGAGAACGCGAACGAGGCATATACACTCGCCCGTCTGGTTTTAAACGAAATCCTCAAGAATGCCTACTCAACTAATGAACTTTACATGGATTTCCCGGGCTCAAAATATCTCCACTGAGGCGTCTCTTGAGACCGACGGCGAAAATACCCAAATCTCCCCTAATCCCTCTTTTTCAAAGAGGGGAAGTGAAAGTCCGAATTCCGCCGACCTGGCGAATTGCATTCCCCCCCTGAATGTTTTCACAGCATCAGGGGGACTCATGGGATTTCTCTTTTCCGCTCAGCCGCGATACGGCCAGCTCAGGAATTTAGAACTTGCTTCACAATGAGAGCAATTCGTTCCATGTGATCGAAGCTCACCTCAGGCTCACAAGGGAGCTCGATTAAATCCCCCCAGAGCCGTTCCGCATAAGGAAGAGGCTCCCGGACCCATTGACGATAACGGGACAGAAGGTGGATCGGAACGTAGCTGCCCTGGACTTCATAACCCGCGCTGCCCAGAACCTGAATAAGACGCGCGGCCGGGTCGGCGACACGAGTTTTTGGAAAGACTCGGACGACCTGTGTCAGGCACGCGGACCCGCCTCGGTGCGGAATAAGCTCTAAGCCCTCCTCCGTTCCGAGCAGGTCTTGATAGGCCCCCACACGCGCGCGGCGAGCCGCGATGTTCTCATCCAGGGTTTCCAGGAGACTTAATGCAACCGTCGCGTTGAGATTGGCCATGCTTTCTTGCCGGTACGGAACCGGCGGCGAATCGGGACCGGTTCCTTTGACATGAGACAACGCGGCCTTCACCGGCAGTGTCCAGCGCCGCCAGCGCCGCCAAATCGTAGTTGAGAAAAAACTCCGCACGGCTGGAGAAAGCCGGGGCGGCGCCAACTTGGTCTGTGAACCGCCGTTAAGAACTTCTTTTTGCCGAGAAACAACGACTCCGCCCCCAAGACCGAAACAAACTTTTTCACTCCCAAAACTCAAAACCCCCGCATCGCCGAAGCTGCCGGCCGGCCGTCCCCCGATGGTTGCGCCCACAGCCTGGGCTGCGTCGTCTATGACGCGAATGTTCCTGGCGCGCGCGATCTCGATCACGGGGTCAATATTCGCGGGATTACCGAAAAGATGCGGGACGACGATGGCCCTGGTTTTTTCAGTCAGCACGGCGTCGACGGCCTCTGCCGTTATATTGAGTTCCTCCCCTGCGTCCGCCAGGACCGGGATCGCGCCGGCAGCCAGAATCGGCGCCACCACAGCCGTGCAACAAAAGGTAGGAATCACCACTTCGTCGCCTTCCCGGACGCCGCATGACCGCAAGGCGATTTCGACAGCCAGGCTACCAGACCCGCAGAGGACGGCCTCTGCGAGATCCAGCTTATCGATCAGTAAGGATTTGAGCCTGCCAAGATCCGGCCCATCGACAACGCCGCCCGATGCGAGCGCGTAAAGAATGTTTCGGTAAGTCGCTCCGTTCCAATAGGGCACGCAGAGCGGCACGCGGTATGAATACGCAAGCAGGCTCACAACCGGAAAGTATAAAGAATCGAGGATCAACAATGAAGCGAAAGAGAATAAAATTCGCGCAGCTCGGCGTAGAACCTTTACCCATTTTCCGAGAACATGCTAAGCTCCGGGATCATTAACGATTGCGGCGAAAACGACTATGCAAATCATCGAGCGTTCATTTGGCACAAAGAGCGACGGAATCGGCGGCTTTCTGGCGTACCCCGAGCGAAAAACACCGGGACCAAGCCTGCTCCTGATCCACCCGAAGTCAGGCATCACCGACTACATTAAAATTGAGACGCGCAAATTCGCCAAGCTGGGCTACAGCACCTTTGCTATCAACGTTTTCGAGCAGCTCGGCTATCCCGCTGCGACCCATATCGAAAGCGGATCGCAGATTCAGGCGAAAACCCCCGATTCCGAGTTTACGCGCGTTCTCACCGAGGGTTGGCGTTTTCTGCTTTCTCAGCCTCACGTCGACAGGCAAAGAGTCGCAGTGTGCGGGTATTGTATGGGCGGGCGGATCGCGATCCATCTGGTCGCCGCCACTCCGGAAGCGCGCGCCTTTGTCGGCTACTATCCCACCGTGCGCGACGAACCGGCAACGCCGCTGAGACCGGTTCACCCATCACAAGCAGCGAGAAAAATTCGCTGTCCATCCATTATCTTGTACGGAGCCGATGACGTAACCACTGTTGTCCCGGTCCAGGAGAAGATGTGGGAGGCTTTCCGTGCCAACGGGCAACGTCTCGAATGGCACTTTTTTCCGTTTGGGGGCCACGGCTATGTCGATCCGGGCGCGGTCGGCTACCATGCCCACGCCGCTGAGCTATCGTGGCCCCTGGTGGTGGATTTCTTGGAGCGCGAGCTCCAATGGAGTTCGTCTCATTTTTGACGCACGCATCGATCCCACCGCAGCGGCGAGGCGGGCCTGTCTTCATGGCAAATGCCCTGTCCTTTTGCCCTCGAACGTCGCCTTCGATATAGGCCTGAAAGGTAGTTTTTCCTCGAACCGGTGATCCACGGCGCCTCTTAATAAAAAGGAGAAGGAGCGATGAAAATTGCAGTGATCGACGACTATCAGGATGCGGTTCGCGCGCTGAAGTGTTACGAAGGCTCAGGCATCAAGGGCTTCCGTGTAGATCATGCCCATGCGTCTCACCTGTCTACTTCGCCAGCGGATCGGGGCGAAGCTGGAACTTGACGACCTTGGATTTCGTCCCTTTGCCGCCTTCAATGTGAAACGGCGCTCTGGTGCTGTAAGTCGCCCACAGCCCTTTCCCCTTCCAGCCGTTCTTTGAATTGTCGATGCGACCATCCATCCATTTGGTAAAGAAGCCCATGGGATATGGGACGCGGAGAGTGACGAATTTCCCGTCCACCAGGGCCAGGAGCGCGTCACTGAGATTTCCGGTGGCGATCGGCACGTCCTTGCCCAATCCGAAAGTGTCGAACTGATCCACCCAGGTGTAGTAGCTGGCCTCGGCGCTCCCCGACTCGGTCAAGTTCTGAAATTGCGGGCCCGGAAGCGGATAGAGCGTCCAGCCTTCGGGGCAGTGCTTCCCCGTCGCGGTGGGGCCATTGAGAACTTTGCACTTGCGGCGGTCGAAGCTTCCGAGATGCCCGCTTGCCAGCGATACCCATACAACGCCGTTGCGATCGACGTCCATGCCGCGCACGCCAAATCCGTTGCTCTCAGCCGGCGCTTCGTAGATCTCAGTGAGACCGGTCTCGGCTGGATTGGGGCCAGGGTTGAACCTTGCAAGGTAACCGGGAAATCCGAGCGATGTCCCCCAGACCGAACCGTCCACCGGGCTTACCGCAACGCCGTAGTAGCCGATGACAACCCGTTTGTCTTTGGACGGATCGACGGTTTCCTTGGGCTCGACCCATTCATCCCGTTTACCATTGCCGTTGGTGTCCAGGATAAACGGCGCCCACCCTTGTGATTTCTCCTCATCGCCGGTTTCGTCGAACATCGTGCGATTCAGCCAGCCGATCGCGCCGGCGCCACCGCCGCCCGCACTGGTCCAGAGCGTGTGGTTGGCGTCCTCGGCAAACACCAGATGGTGCGTCGAAAAACAGGTGCTGATCAGCGCGAACTTTTTGGTTTTCGGATCATACATGGAGAGGTGCCGTGTGGCCCGTTCGAGCGGGAAGACCTTCGCCGACGGATGGTTCGAGCCTTTCTTGCAGAAGGCCGGATTGTCCGGCGGACGAACTCTTGAGGTAAACCACACGCGCCCTTTTTCGTCCATCATCGGATTATGTTGGTTGGACTGGCTATCCCATATGGGCTCGGCCCCCCAATACGGAGAAGGCGACATTGGATCTGTTTTGGCCGAGGGAGTTTTCGGATCGCGCACCGGATGCTTAACTTCAGCGGCCTTATGGCGCACAGGGTCCAATATCGGCACGAAGTCGGTGCTGAACTCCGTCGCCCCGTATACCGGCCCATTGGCGTTGACCGTCGGTTTGCGCTTGTCCGTCGAGATCTCGTCGTGGAGGTAAGCCTTCGGGCGGCTCCAATCCCATAACGTGATGACGAGGTTGCGCTCGACGCCCTGCGGCCGCGCCGGCTTCGATTTAGGCAACTCGCCGGCGGCGATCCGATCGGTCCAATCAGCCCAGAGGCCGATGGACTTCTCGGCGCCCAACTCTTTGACGCGCCTAAGCATGGTGGTCATCGCCTGTCCGGAGACGATGCGCCGCTGCCATGCGTCGCTTGACGACTTGAACTCGCCCAACTCCTTGGGAATCGTCCGCGTGGCCTTGTTGCCCAGTTGATGGCACGACATGCAACCGTTAGTCTTGACGATGTTGAGCCACTCGCCCTGACTCTTTATCGCCTCCGAGATGCCATTGCCCTTGGATCCCGTGCCAGGAAATTCGCTCTTGTCCGGAATCTTGAGCATGGAATACCAGTAGATCGACGGATAGTATTCCGCCGCGGCGGCCTCGTTTGGCGCGACCATCGCCTTGAGGTTGAGAATTTTTCCCGGCGCTGCCTTGACCTTCGGCGAATCGACCAGCCCGTAGCCGCGCACCCATACGTTGTAGTTGGCTTTCGGCAGATCGGGGATGACGTAGCGCCCCTGATCGTCGGTAACCGCGATCCTAGCGAACCTGGTGGGAAGATCGTTCGTTTCCGCGATCACCCAGACGCCGGCTTCCGGCCCGTTCACGCTGGTAACCACGCCGCCGATGTCGTCGTTGTCGATGCGGATCGCTGTGCCGGGCTTTTTTTGTCTACTCTCCGGAACCGGCGAAGCGGCCAAAAGCGCCGCGATCGCAACTGAGGCTAAACCCAAGTACAAGAGTCTCTTTGTCCTCATGTCCCGCTCCTTTGGTCGTTTTTATCGCATCCGGCCCCTCGACTCAGCAGCGGTTATTCTAACCCGACAAATTTCAGCGTCAAATGGAAAAAGGGAGGCACGGCGAAAAGCGGGAAACGTGGAAACGCGGAAGGTAAAGCGTGAGCCGGAAGACGTGATCGTTTCGCGGTCTATTGTGGTCGGTTTAGCCCCGCCGGCCTTTGGTCAGGTTTTTGTCTACAATAGCGAGCAGGATGAGGACGAATGAAAGGAAGCGCACGAAATAGAAGAAGGGGCGTCCCTCATTTGGATCACTGCTGAGCGCCAAGGCGGCTCGATTGACGCCTTCTACAAAGAAAGAAACACAGAAGAACAGAAAAAAACGATCCCGAGTGTCTCTCCAAAAACGGAGAAAAAACAGGCCAGCAACCACCGAACCCATGGCAATAGCACCTAACAGCATCAAATTCATCTTTTCTACCTCGACTCGGCATCCCAGATAATTCCGTAGAGCAGGACCATTATCGCTATGAAGGCCAGGACCAGACGCCAGGTAAACAGATTCACATCGGGAAGCATTAACTTGTCTATGACGAGCAACGCATTATTCAGCGTCAATCCCAGGAAGCAGAGGCCGCCCCAGAGTAACAGTTTGTAGCCACTACGACGGTACGCTCGCAGCAGCAACCAGGCACAGAACAGCGCCGTCAAGGTGCACAGCGCATAGAAGAGCGGAGCCATGTTTACTCGTCCTTTCTGAATCTGAAAGCGTCGGCGAATTCCCGAACTCTGGTTTTCGCCGCGGAGTGGATTAAATTCGTCACCGGCACGAGATGCCTTGTATAGGTATCGACGACGCGGTTCACGAGCTCCTGGATCTCCCCCGAATCTGGTTGATACTGGTATCGAAGAGGCTCATTGGACTTGCGGAGCAACAAGCCGTCTTTGCAAAGGTGTTCCAGTATCTCCGTTGTCTCCTGTTCGCTGATGTAAAGCCTCTTTGCCAGCGCCTCAATGGCCCATTCCTCGTCCGCATTCCTGCACAGAAGCACGAGCGCCTCCATCTGCGCCACCGAGTCTATTCTTTGGAGGATGAACTGAGCTATGTCATCCGGGATGAAGTCCTTGCTCACGATACGACCTTTTCAACGATCACTGCAGAAAGATTTTCGAGTATTCCTCTTTCTTCTCCGCAAAACCCTTCTTGTCCAGATCCTCCATCTCGACAAATTGGATCTTGTCCGCATCCGGCAGCGGAGGATAGACTCCTCTTCGATTCACGAACTCGCCCATCTCGGCCAGAATCCTCATGCTTTCATCGTCGAGGAAATAATCGATAAAGGCTTTGCCGGCGTTGGGATGCGCGGACTTATTGCCGAGCAAGGCATAATTTCCTTCGCCCAGCATTTTTCCAAGCCTCACATAGTCCAAGGGAGCCCCCCTTTTTCCGAAGATGAAGGCGTATTTCACGTAGGTAATCGCCAGGGGCGTCTCTCCTGTGGTAACGCGCTCGGCGGCCGGCAGCAGCGACTCAACCAGTATAGGTTTCATGGCGGCCAGGTCACGAATAAATCTGTTCGCCTTCTCTTTCCCCATGAGCTTATACAAACTCGCAACCCACTGAGTGGTGGTTGTATGTTGGGTCGGATCCGGCATCACGAGTTTTCCCCGGTATCTCGGATTGACCAGCTCTTCCAAAGACTTCGGCGCATCCGCGGGCTTGATCATGCTCTTATTGTAGAGAACGCCGACAATAATATTACGGTAGCGCGGACCTAAATCGGGATGAATGGCCTCTTGAGGAAAACCTCTGGCCGAGGGTGAATGGTATCTGGCAAAAATGCCCTCTTTCCATAGAATCTTCAACGGAGAGTCCGTAAGGATGATCACGTCAAAGAGGGGCCTTCCCGCACGATGCTCGCTTAACGCCCGATCGATGACTTTGGAGGCAGAGGCCCTCCAATATTCCATCTGGATTCCTGTTTTTTTTCTGAAGGCTTTACCGATAGCTTCCGCGATGTCAGATTCAAGGGAGCTGTAAACCACGGCCTTGCCTTCTTTTCTACCAGATTCAACCAGCCTGGCATCCTGCCCAAAGGCCAGGGCGGTCTGACAAACCAGAACAAATAACCAGGCAAGCCCAACGATCTTAGTCATTTTTGTTTCCTTCCGTTCGGCGGGTTAAGGCATGGCATCAGGTCGGAACTATGGCTAACGGCCCTTGTCTCAAATGCTGAATTCGCCCCGGACTGTTGACTACTGCTGATTAGCCTTCATCCTGCCTGCGCGCGTTAAGTGGCGAAGATCCGTCCTGCCTTTTGATCACCGGACGGATAAAGAACCAAGAGGGGGTCTCCCACCGCCGCGGGACATCGCCTGCGGGATTTCTTACATCAGTTCCCTGACGAGCGCCCCGGCGGTCTCTGGAGAAACGCCGAGCGGGCGATGCGCGAGAGGAGCGCCTTCCGCCAGGACCGGCTCCAGCTGATCGAGAGCCGGCAGGTCTTCACGCTTCCAGAAAAGACCAATCGGAATGACCTCGCCCCACAGATAGGCCTTTTCCATAGCCGCGCTAAAGTCTCCCGGATTATGGCCCATCTCTTCCAGTTTCTGGGTACGCTGCTTGAAAAATTCGTGGGAATTATCGTGGTTATAGGTAACGCACGGACTAAAGGCATCGATCAAGGCAAAACCCTTATGTTGAATGCCGCCCTTGATCAAATCCACTAAATGCTTGACGTGACCCGTATATCCACGGGCCACGTACGTCGCTCCTCCTGCGATCGCGAGCGGAATAGGATTGATGGGATTTTCCACGCTCCCGAAGGGTGTGCTTTTCGTCTTCATCCCTTTGACGCTGGTGGGCGAGATTTGACCGGTCGTCAAGCCGTAAATTTGGTTGTCCATCACGATATAGGTGAGATCCACGTTGCGGCGCAGCGAGTGGAGAAAATGATTCCCTCCGATGCCATATCCATCACCGTCCCCGCCCGTGACGATGATCTTAAGGTTATGATTGGCCAGTTGCGCTCCCGCGGCGACCGCCAGCGCGCGACCGTGCAGGGTATGCATCCCGTAGGTATTGATGTAGCCGGGAAGGTTTGAAGAGCATCCGATCCCGCTGATGACCATCACCTCGTGTGGATAAAGACCCAGATCGGCGATCGCCTGCTTGAGCGCGCTCAACACGCCGAAGTCGCCGCAGCCGGGACACCAGTCGGGATCGACCTTTCCTTTGAAATCTTTGATGGTGAGCTTGCCGCGCTCCGATCTCAACTCGCCAACGCCCTTCATTTTTGCCTCTGTTTTCGCCATCGGTACACTCATGACTCTCTCCTAAACCATGATTTCATGAACCGGCACGTACCTCTGCGTAGCGCCGGACAAAATCGCCTTAACGCCGTCAACGATATGATGCGGCAGAAAAGGTTCGCCGTCGTATTTTCGGATATGACCGTCCGCCACGATACTGGTCTCCGACCGCAGATAGCGGGCAAACTGGCCGGTATAGTTATTCTCCACGATGATAAGCTTCTTGCTTTTGGAAAGAATCGAGCTGCTGGCCTCGGCATGCAGCGGAACGATCCACTTAATCTGGAGATGGTTGGCAACAATACGCTCTTCGTCAGCAAGTTTCTGTATCGCCTCGCGGATAACCCCTTGGGTTGAACCCCACCCGACGAGCGTCACCTCCGCCTCGGGCGGCCCGAAGAGCTGCGGCGGTTCCAACAGGGCTAGGACACTTTCCATTTTGCGCATGCGCTTTTCGTGGATTGCCCGCCTCTTGTTGGGATTTGTGAACTCGTCGCTGATCAGCACCCCCTCTTCATCGTGTTCGTCGGTAGCCACGACGTGCGCATAACCCGGAGTGCCGGGAAGCGCTCGCGGCGAAATACCGCTTTCGGTGATTTGGTAACGCTTGTATCCGCCGTTGGGCGGAGGAACGCTTCCGTTCAGACCGATGACATCGCCCCGGTCGATCGGGACATTGAAATCCAGCTCCGCGGGATCCACGCTGGAGCGGCCTTCCGAGAGCAACAGGTCTGAAATGATAATGCCCGGGCACTGGAACTTGTCGACGAGGTTAAAAAGCTGCGGCACGATTTTGAAACAGTCGATAATAGTGGTTGGAGCCACGATGATGCGAGGATAATCCCCTTGTCCCGCCCCGATGACCTGCCAGAGATCCCCTTGCTCCGTTTTTGTCGGGACGCCGGTGGCCGGTCCCGCGCGCTGAACGTTGATGCAGACGACCGGAATTTCCATCATGGCCGCGGAGCCGAGGGCCTCGCTCATCAAAGCAAAGCCTCCGCCGGAGGTCGCGCACATCGCGCGGCAGCCTGTGTGGGCCGCGCCTATAGCCATATTGATGACCCCGAGCTCGTCCTCAACTTGGCGCACCATAATGCCCAATTGCCGAGCGTGCCGCGCCATCCAATGAAGCACACCGGATGAAGGACTCATCGGGTAGGCACAATAGAAACTGACGCCGGCAGCCGCCGCGCCCATCGCCAAGGCCTGGTTTCCCTCGAAAAATGCCAGCGGCTTTCCGGTACGGGGAAGAGAAAAAGGAAACGGCCTGAAACGGTTTGCGGCGTACTCGTAGCCGGCCCGCGCTACAGCCAGGTTTTCGGCGATGACGGTCTCCCCCTTTCTCTTGAACTGCAGGGTCAGAATATCATCGAGCATCTTGAACTCAACTCCGATGAGTCGCAGCACCGCCGCCAAAGCGATCGTATTTTGCACCAGGTCGCCCTTGGTATCAGGCGTGAGCTCCTTCACGGAAAACGGGCAGAGCTGAACACCTTCGGCCGCCGTTCCGGGTTTGATTTTGTCGCTGTTGTACAACACTGCGGAGCCATTTCTCATAAGCCGGAGATGGCGATTCATCGTGTCTTGATTCAGAGGCATGAGGATGTCCAGCTTATCGCCGAAACTAAGAACCGGTTCCTCACTGGTCCTGAGAGTCAGGAAGATGTGACCGCCGCGAATGATCGATTGGTAGGCATTGTAGGCGTTCAGGTGAAGGCCACGGCGGACGAATATGCGGGCCAAAATATCGCCGGGAGTGGCTATCCCCTGACCTGCAGCGCCGCCGATTCCAATCGAAAGATCAATTTTTCCCATGGCTATCCCTCCGGGAATGATCGGAGGCCGTTTGGCTCTACTCCGTCTCTTAAAAAGGCCTGGGCCGGAATCGATCGAAATTACGATCTCGATCCCAGAAAACGGTTCATGGAAGCCTCGCCAAGATTTTATTGATCTCCTCGGCGGTATAGGCACGCATGGTCTGTGTGCGAATGTTTCCGAGCGATCCCATACTCAGGGCCAGGCTTGTAACGGCCTCATCGTTCGGAGCATCCGCGATAAACACAGCGTCATACGCTCCCATAGTCCAGTAAATCTCCTTGACGTTAACGCCGAGGTTCGCGGCCGCGTTGACCAGGTTCTTCGCTCTTTCCGTGGTTTGTTTGATCTGGCGAATTCCTTGATCCGTAAAATTAACCAGGGCGACATAGGTTGCCACGGCAATCTCCTTTCGCCATGATTCAAAATAAAAAAGCCAGCTGCCCCCGCAACAAAGCGCAAAAGCAACTGGCCGTCGTTCATTGATATCCCCGCTCCGAGGAAATGCTTGCGCTCCTCTTTCCAGCTCCGAATCATGACGTCCGACGGATGCGGGTGGCGCCTGGTTATCGCTGATTAACCAAAGGTTGCATATCAACCCAAATGAGGACTGTCAAGCTTCCGCATAGCAGGGTGAATTTGTCCTCGCCAAGAACTTCAGTTTGATTAACGACCTGCCTTCAATTCTGGACATCCGACCCGCGATGATGTATAACCGGTTATCAGGATGCCAGAAGAATCGGTTTTGAACCTCGAAGAGATCCGAGTGC
>JACQUW010000188.1 GCA_016210115.1 Deltaproteobacteria bacterium
GTCCTGGTCATGGTAGTAGACTACGCGAGCTATCGCCTGAGAAAACTCGTCGTTTGATTGACAAGAAAGGAACAAACCGCATGAAGCTCAAGGTCGTCGGGCGGCCTATCGAACGGGTTGAAGGTCCGGAGAAGGTCGCGGGAAAAACTCTCTATACGGCTGACGTTCAGCTTCCAGGAATGATGTGGGGTAAATGCCTGCGCAGCCCCCACCCACATGCCCGGATCTTGCGGGTGGATGCGACGAAAGCCGGGAAAGTTCCCGGGGTCGCAGCCGTGCTGACCGGAGATGAGCTGCCGCCGGTTCGCATCGGTCTTCGGCTGCAGGATATTCCTGTCTTAGCACAAGGCAAAGTGCGCTTTGCGGGAGAAAAAGTGGCCGCGGTGGCGGCGGAAACTCCGGATGCAGCCGAAGAGGCCCTCTCGCTTATCGAGGTAGATTATGAGGAGTTGCCTGCCGTAATGGATCCTACAAAGGCGATGGAGCCGGGAGCTCCGCTTGTCCACGAAGAGCTGTCAGCTTATCAGGGACTTCCGCATCCGCCCGTCGAGACGCCGAATGTCTTTTCGCTTCAGGAATGGAGCGCGGGCGAGCTGGAGCGAGGTTTCCGAGAATCAGATTTTGTCCTGGAGCATACGTTTCGCACGCACCTGGCGCATCAGGGGTATTTGGAGCCTCATGCGGCCGTCGTGGCGGTGGATGGCTCGGACCGCGTACAGGTCTGGGCTTCTTGCAAGGCCCCTTTTCGCGTCAAGGAGCTTCTGGCCGAGCAGTTGGGGCTCTCACGAGAGAACATCCGGGTTCATGTCATTGCGGTAGGCGGTGATTTCGGCGGCAAGGCCTCCTTAATGGACATACCGCTCTGTTATTTTTTGGCCAAAGCTTCCGGTCGTCCGGTAAAGATGGTGATGAGTTTCGCGGAAGAGCTCACAGGCGGCGACCCGCGCCATCCATCTGTCGTGAAGCTCAAGACGGGCTTCAGGAAAGACGGCACGCTCATCGCGCGGGAAGCTCACGTCGTTTTTGACAGTGGCGCCTATGCGGCTTTCAAACCCGCGGAGATCGTTAATCTGGGGGGAGCCACCTATGCGACCGGTGTTTACCGCATTCCTAATTTTCTGATCCGCGCTTACGGCGTTTATACCAACTGCGTTCCCTGCGGCTATATGCGCGCTCCCGGCCAGCCACAGGTGGTCTTCGCGGCGGAATCCCACATGGATCTTATTGCGCAGGAGATCCGCATGGATCCTTTGGAGATCCGGCTAAAGAATCTTCTGCGCGATGGCGATGCTCTTCCCAATGGCAGACCGCTTGAGCGGGTGCGCTGTCGCGAGGTGCTCGAAGCAGCGGCGAAAAGGGCCGGGTGGGGCAAACCTAAACGGGGAAAAAACATCGGCCGGGGCATCGGGGTTTCGTTTCGCCACGTCGGCGGGAGCGGGCAGGCCAACGTGGAGATGTCGGTTTCCGCGGACGGAAAGGTGACCGTTTTGAACACGGTTCCGGACACTGGAACCGGAACGTATACGTTGATCCGCCAGATCGCGGCGGAAGTGTTGACGGTCCCGCCCGAGCAGGTCCAGGTTCTCATCGGCGACACAGAGACTTTCGAGACCGATGCCGCGCCGGGAGGAAGCAAGATCACGGCGATGACCGGACGCGCCGTTCTCGTGACTGCCGAGGAGATGCGCGACCGAATGGCTTCGGTGGCGGCATCCATGCTGGGCTGCAGCCCGAACGAGGTGAAACTCGCCGGCGGCCTTTTCTCAAAATCCCGGAACGAATCCATTCCATTTGCTGAAGTCGCCCGTTTTGCCGCCCGGGCAAATGAGGGACTGACGATTCGAAAGACTTACAAGCCAAAGGGGCGTTCCGGGGTCGCCGGCTTCTTTGCCCAAATCGCCGAGGTAAAGGTGGAACCGGAGACGGGTGTTCTTCAGATCCGGCGCGTTGTGACGGCCCACGATGTTGGAACGATCATCAATCCGACGACTCACCAGGGGCAAATCGAAGGAGCCGTCATTCAAGGCCTGGGTTACGCGACGATGGAGGACATCGTGGTAGAGGAGGGGAGAGTTACAACGCTGAATCTCGGTGATTACCGAATCCCCTGTATTCGGGACGTCCCGGCAATCGCCACCGAGTTGGTCGAGGATCCCGCCGGTCCCGGCCCGTTTGCGGCCAAGCAAATCGGAGAGAACGGCATTGTTGCTACAGCCGCCGCGATTGCCAATGCAGTGTCTGATGCAATCGGGGTGCGGATTTTCGATCTGCCTTTGAGCGCGGAAAAAATCTATTCAGCTCTGAAAGCCGGCAGGCCGGCTGCTTAGCGTCATACGGGAAGCGGCCGGTGTCTCTGCTATCTTTGGGAACGGAGAGTTAGGAATCATGATCCGAGTGGTGGGGTTGGTAGCCAAATACGAGGAGCCCAAGGCGACAGAGATGATTGCCTGGCTTGTTCCGTGGCTCAAGGAGAAGGGCAAGCAGGTGCTGGTCGAAAGGGGCACACCCCGCGCCGGCGGAAAGTCCTCCAGCAAAGAAGAGATGGCCAGGAGAGCGGATCTAATCGTCGTTCTCGGCGGAGACGGAACTCTTCTTAGCATGGCTCGTCTCGTGGAACGACCGCAGGTCCCGATCCTGGGAGTGAACCTGGGCGGACTGGGCTTTATTACCGAGGTTGGGATCGATGAATTGGAGTCGGTCCTGGCGCGGGTGCTCAGCGGAAATTTTTCCGTTGAAAGGAGGATGACGCTCGAAATCCTGGTCCACACAGGAAAAGGCCGGCCAAAGAGTTTTCGGGTCCTGAACGATGGCGTTATCACCAAAGGAGCGCGCTCGAGGATTATCGATCTGGAGACCTACGTTGGGAATGAGTACCTGTGCACGTATAGAGCAGACGGGCTGATTATCTCCACTCCAACCGGATCGACCGCTTATTCACTGGCGGCCGGCGGACCCATCCTGCATCCATCCCTGGGAGCGATTGTCCTTTCCCCGATCTGCCCGCATACACTCACCAACCGGCCCATCGTGGTGTCAAGCAAATCAATGATTCGAGTGACACTCCGTTCTGCCGGAGATACCGTGATACTGAGCCCGGATGGGCAGCAAGGGATTTTGCTGAACAATGGCGACATCGTCGAGGCGCGGGAATATCGCGTCCCGGTTTCGCTGGTAAAGGCTCCGTCGCGCGGCTATTTTGAAGTCCTGAGGACCAAACTCAAATGGGGAGAAAGATAAGACGACGGCGGGAAGACCTCTTAAGTTTCTTCTCCCTTCCGGGAAAAGCCGGGGTCAATATGTAAACTGATTCATAATTCATTAAATCCGTCACTTTAGATGCTAAGGGAATTGCGGATCAAGAATTTTGCCGTGATTGATGAGATGGCTCTGGAATTTGGGCCGGGGCTCAACGTGCTGACGGGGGAAACGGGCGCGGGGAAGACGCTCGTTCTCAATGCCCTGGGACTTGTAACCGGCGGCAGAACATCCTCCGACGTTATTCGGCAGGGTGAGGAGGAGGCGAGCGTCGAGGCTTTGTTTGAAGCTCTGCCGGAGGCTGTTCGGGAGAAGCTGAAGGAAGGCGGGTACAGGGATGACGATGAGTTGGTGGCCAAAAGAGTTGTGAGCCGTTCGGGCAAAAATCGGGTCTATTTAGGTGGCGGGCTTTGCCCTCTGGGCTTGCTTGCCGAGGTGGGAAGCGGGCTGATCCATATCTATGGGCAGCACGAGCACCAGGCGCTGCTCAGGCCTGAAGCCCATCTGGCGCTGCTGGATTCCCACGGCGGCTTAGAGGAAAAGCTGGAGGAGATGAAGAGGAAGCACGATTGCGTGGCGCGGGATTGGGAACGGCTGCGAGACGCCAGGATGCTAATCGACAAACGCAGGGAAGAGGAGGCTTTGCTCCGCGCGCAACTCGAGGAGATTTTGCAGGCCCGGTTGAAAGAGGGTGAAGATGAGGAGCTCAAGGAAAGGCGGAACATCCTGATCCACTCCGAGAAGCTTTACCAGGGATGCAAGGAAGGAGAGGAGATTCTTTACGAGGGCGACGATGCTTTGGTCGGAAGGCTGGGTCGCTACGTCCAGCGGCTGCGGGAGGTGGCGAGTATTGATGCCGCGCTGCATCCGGTCGTAGAACTTCTCAGCGCTTCACTGGCGCAGATGGAGGAGGCGACTTCAGCACTGCGTCGCTATACGGACCGGGTTCAGTATGATCCAGAGACGCTCGAGACGCTGGAAGACAGGCTGGCTGAGATCGGCAGGCTCAAACGGAAATACAATGGGTCCATCGGCGATATCTTGCGGATTCAGGAACATCTATCGCGCGAACTGAGCGCGCTCACGCGCACGGAAGAGGAGATTCCGAATCTTACAAAAGCATTGGACGAGAGCCGGCGCTCTGCGTGGGAGCTGGCGGAGTCGCTGTCGGTTGAACGACGGCGGATCGCGAGAAGGTTAAAGAGGGAAATGGAAACGGAGGCCGAAGGTCTTGGCATGCCCGGTATCGTTTTCGAAGTTCATTTTCAGGAACCGGGGCCGGAGCAGGACGAAACTCCGTTTCAGTCAGGCGGAAAACAGCTGACGAAACTCGGGATGGATCAGGTCGAGTTCTTTTTCTCTTCCAATCCTGGTGAGGAGCCGAAGCCTCTGGCAAAAATCGCCTCGGGCGGGGAGCTTTCGAGGCTCATGCTCGCAATCAAATCTCTGGTTATGGTCCGAGGAGACATCCCAACTCTCCTCTTTGACGAAGTCGACGCGGGGATCGGCGGCCGGGTGGCTGAGATGGTTGGAAAAAAACTCAAGAAAGTTGCGGCCTCCCATCAGGTAATCTGCGTAACGCATCTGCCCCAGATCGCCGCGCTTGCCAATTCTCACTACGCGGTCAGCAAAGAGACCGTGAAAGGGCGGAGCTTTACGGAGGTCAAGAAGCTCGGGCCAAAGGAACGGATTGCGGAAATCGCGCGAATGCTGGGCGGAGTGAAGATTACAGACAAGACCCGCCAGCACGCGGAAGAGATGGTGAAGCGGGGTTCATTAACGACTGACTAGCCGGGATGAGCTTCAACAGTTTGATCATTTCAATCAAGAATGGGTTGACGCCGATCCGAGTTCGTTCGAAGTCGAGGGCTTGCCAACACGACCCGCAGAAGACAGCGTGGAATCTCCAGGACAGGCCGGGGAGATATCGTGACCGTTAAGTAACCGCTCTGAAGCCACTTCGGGATTCACGCACAATTGGCCCGGAGAACCGGTAGGAAGGCTGCTAAGCAGTTGAAATTTGGTGGAGCCGAGCGGGATCGAACCGCCGACCTCTTGAATGCCATTCAAGCGCTCTCCCAGCTGAGCTATGACCCCGTGAAAGACAGCGGGTAGCAAGGGCCTCTGTTGGTGTCAACTCGGAACGCGCTAGAGCAGAGGTCGTTCGGGCGCTCCGGGGAGGATCAGCTCGCCGACGCAGAGCTCGGAGGTTCCCTCCTCCGTTTCGAGGAGCAGCGCGCCGCGCTCGGA
>JACQUW010000198.1 GCA_016210115.1 Deltaproteobacteria bacterium
ATGTAAGTGCCGTTCGATCGGCCCTCACGTGCTGAAGAACGTGACGGGGGTGATCGACGTCGTCGAAATCCTCCCGATCGAGGACAAGAAGCAGGAGGCATCAGGCGCGGGAACTCGGGTCCGCGGGCCGACGTAAAGACAGCAGAGAAAACAGGCGAAATCACAATAGAGAAGCCCGGAGTCGTTGTCACCATGCGGCTATTGACGGGGCCGGGAGGAAGGCAGCAGTAAGAAGAAATCCATGATTATGAACATGCTCTATACGCTCGTGTTGGCCTTTGTTGTCTTCGTCCTTGTCTCTCAAGTTAATGCAGACCCTATCCAGGGGGTGTCCGCGCGAACGCAATTTTTTTCCGGAACCGCGCTTAGGAGTTTCGTCAGGGTAATTCGTGAGGCAAATGGTGATCAAAATCTTCACGTTGTTCAGATTCCGACGATCCTCGGGTACAATCTCGCGACAGATGCCGTCGTAAACGTCGTCGTCCCGTACGTAATCAAGGAGTTCAAGAGCCCAGATAAAAGACGCCTCGACGCTAGAGGCGTGGGAGATATCAGCCTCTTTGGCAAGTATCGGCTCTATCGCGAGGATGTCCCCCGAGGGAGCACACAGTTTTCACTGATCGGCGGTTTGGAATTGCCCACCGGCGATACGACTCAAAGAAAAGACGGAGTTAAACTCCCACCGCCTCTTCAGCTTGGCTCTGGCGGTGTAGACCCTCTTTTAGGCTTGGCGGCCAGTTGGATATCCGCTTTCCATGCCTTGGAAGGAGGAGTTCAATTCAAATACAACTCCCGCCATGATGGATTTCGATTTGGCACGGTGACGAATTACGATCTTGCCTACGCTTATCAACTTTATCCGAAATGGCCGATCGAAAATGCCCAGTTGGGTCTTCTGTTAGAGTTTAACGGCGAGCATCGCGAGCGCAATATTCTTGGTGGCAACAAGGCGTCCGCTTCAGGCGGTGACACGATCTTTCTGTCTCCCGGCATCCAGTACATTTTCCTGGACAATGCTCTCGTGGAAACGTCTTTTCAGGTTCCCGTGTTAGACCGTGTTAACGGCAAACAACTGCATCAAGATTACAGAGTTCTCTTCGGATTTCGTATCCTGTTCTAGATTTCGGAAAGGAACTTTTTACACCGCGTCGCTGTTATAATGAAGCTTCCTAGAAAGGAGTGTAGAGATGATACTGAACAAAAAGATGGTTCTCGTGCTTCTTGCCTTCTTTATGTTTTTCTCCGTTGCCCCGTCATTCGCGGCAGGAGAAATAAAAGTAAAAATGAAAGTCGATGGCATGGTGTGACCCATATGAGGTTACGGGGTCAATAAAGCCCTGACACGCCTGGAAGGCGTGAAAAATTTGAACGTGAGTCTGGAAAAGGCCGAGGCGGCTTTTAGTCTTGCGCCTGGGAAAGAACTAAAGCCCGAAGTTTTGCGTAAAGCGGTTTCAGAAGCCGGGTTTACGCCCAGGGATATTTTCATTACGGCGAGAGGAAATGTGGTCACCGGAGATGGCAGGTTGCTATTCCAAGCTGCGGGCTCAAGTCAGCACTTCTCGCTCGTGGAAAACGCTGAGTTGAGCAAGCTGAAGAGCGAAGGCTTTAAAGAAGTTCAATTGGACGCGAAGGTCGTGGGGGAAAAGGCGCCTCTATCGCTGGAGATCCTGGGATACAAAAAGTAATTTCCCAAATTATCGGCAGGTCAAGTCAGGCCGAATAGGTCCACCTGTGCTTACTTTTGTCGAACAAGCCGGGTTCTTTGCCTGGGAACTCTTTAAGTTCATGACGTTCTTCTACGTGGTCTGGGCGCCCGGCTTCTTGGTCTCAGGACTACTCACCTCTCGGTATCACAGGACTTGGTGGAATGCAGTGGCCCGCCAAACGAGCCTCGGGCCAAAGGGCCTCGTGCGAGCTATAGGCCTCGGTATCGTCGGAAGCAGTGGCCTAAAGGCGAGTATCAACGCGACACTTGACCTGCTAAAAGGGGGCGTACCTTCTTCTCATGCCCTTGCCTTTCTTATCGCCAGCCGAAACATGACGATCCATTTTTGGTCAATCTTCGCCCTTTCTCTGGGTGCGGAGTTTGCCACCGGGCAAATACTCGGCGCCTTAGTCATGATCGCTATAGTAACCCTTGGAATATACTTGCTCGACACAGAATTCCTTGAAACACCCGCGTGTGAAAGACCTCAAGAGAACCGCGCGATGCATTCGCTGACTTTTCCTTCCTGGCGGTCATTGTTGTTTTCATTCAAGGGTTGGCAGGCTGTCTTAAGGTTTACTGGGGGTGAGATCGTGCACTTCGCTCCTTCACTTGTCGTTGGAATTCTTTTGGGCGGGTTCATATTTTCTGCGGGACTCCAAACATGGTGGCGCCAATTTGCAGATCTCTTCGGCCATGCCACGCTACTCTCTGATCTAACGAACTCCGTTGTCGCGCCGTTTCTTTCGTCCATTGCATCTCTATCGCCGGTCGGAAACCTCCCGGTGATCCATGCGCTGTTTAAAACAGACGGACTCAGCTATGCAGGCATCATCAGCTTTTGCCTCGCAAGCTCCATCCACCCGAAGGACATCAAGGCTTATTCAAAGGCTTTCGGCCGCAAAAAAGCGCTGGCCCTTATCGGGACGTTATACGTTGCAGCCGTCTTGGGCGGTCTGGGTTCCACCTGGATCTACGCTGCCTTGGGTTTCCGTCCAAGCCTCCCGCCAGTCAAACTGGCGAGCAAGCTCGTGAGAACACTTTTGGAGTACCTGGGCTTTTAACTCCAGACCGGTCTTCAGAGGATGTTGTGAATCATCTAATCTGGAAAGTAGATCCCGAAATTTTTAGGCCTGGTCCCATCGCGCCGCGCTGGTATGGATTGCTATTCGCTACAGGTTTTGTATTGAGCTATTTGATCCTGGTCCAGATTTATCGCCATGAAAGGCGCCCGGAAGAAAACCTGTCGAGCCTCTTCCTGTATGTTTTTCTGGGCACCTTAATCGGGGCTAGGCTCGGACATGTGCTCTTCTATCAACCGGACTATTACCTGGCACGTCCTTGGGAAATCGTAATGATTTGGCAAGGCGGTCTGGCAAGCCATGGGGGCTTTGCCGGAGTTCTGATCGCGATCTGTCTCTATCTAAGAAAATATAGAGATATGAGCTTTCTTGAGCCTCAGCGACCGGCTGGCGATTCCTGCTGTTCTGGAGGCCAGCCTCATTCGCATTGGAAATTTCTTCAACTCGGAAATCCTGGGTGACGTACTGGAAGACCAACATCGCTGAGTTTCCCGGGCGGACGTTGGGGATAAGCCTCACAAGCTCTTTTCTCGCCCGCTTCCTGATCGAATTCGTGAAAGAGCATCACGTGCCGTTTTGAGCAAGGCATGCTGCTGAACATGGGACAATTGCTGAGCATTCCTTTTATTGCGGGTGGCATTTTCCTCATTTTTCTATCGTGGAAATTGCATCCGGGCCAACGGGAGAACTGTCGATAACCGGCGCGGGTGCGAAAGCTTAAAACTCACTCCGGATGCCGGGCGATCGGCTCTGATGATAGCTGTGTATAGAATCCAAAACGCGCGCCTGGGAGGACCCGCCTACGGAGGGTTAGCTCCCTCCGTAGGCGGGTTTTGCCCTTAATCATCGTCACCTTCTTGCCGAATCTCACGCTGCCGCTGGAGCCTCTGGGCTATGATTTCTTCTCGCCCTAGAGGATCGTGGTTGCATGGGCCGTAGAAATCAATGATGTCGCTGGTGCGTGGATCTTTAAGGACGGGACGGGTCGAAAACAAAGTGTCCTCACGAATGGCCGGGAATTTCAGGTGGCAGTAATTAGCACCAGGGGCCAATTCGACCCGTAACAGGACGCCCTCTTGCGCCTGCCCGGGAGCCGCGCTCCAGGCCACGGCTATCATAAGCAACAGCGAGAGAAGCAGGCTGGTTTTTTTCATCCTTTTTCACCTCCTTTCCTGCGTTAGAGTGGCTTCGAGGATCGAACCAAAGCCGGCGCTGAACGTTCCAAACAAATTAAATTCTCTTTCCTGAACGTCAAGTAAGGTAACCACCCGAGGCCTGCTACATGTAATTGGCCAGGATACGCATGGTTGCGAGCTAAATGAGCGTCGCTATGCTGCGGAAGTAGAACGGTGATCCAAATACTGCGTGCCCGAAGATAGGAGGATCGAAATCGAAGTTGATGAGTTTAGGCAAATGCCGGAGACGCCGCCGGTTATCTAAAAACCGCTGGACCGGGCAGCGCTTCTCTAAGCTCCATTTCCTGCCATACTTTATCGATGTGGCTTTTCACGTGCGCGCGGCTCAACCCCTCTACAACCACAACACGCTGATCTCGATGCTCAATATAGGCGTGGGTGTCAAGCATGTCAGAACTGTATTTTCTCGATAAGATCGCCTGGTAATTTCGAAGGAATTTTTCCGCATGTCGCGAAGAGTCCCACACAGTCGCCCAAATAAAAGAAATCTCACCACCGCGGCGGAAAGCGACGAACCGATCTCCATCCCAACCGCTGGCGGCTGCCGCGGCCTCCTGCTGCGAGAAAAAACCGTTGAATAGGGATTGAACCATCAGTTCTCCCAAAGTGTTGTTTTGTATTTTGTCCCAGCCCGAGGGAAAAAGGCCAGAGAGATCTTTGAATTCCACTCTTGTGGGTAGGTCAGGAGATTGCAGATACTTTGCCGGGTGTAGCACCTGTTCGGTCGATACAGGCGGCGAACTGTACAAAACGTCGACACCAGACCAGCCCTTTTCGTTGAAGACCTGATAGACAAACGAGGGTCCCCGTTGATAGAGGAATAGCAGCTTATTCACGAGCGCCACAGGAACACCGGACAAGGTCGAATGGAGCTGTGTCGAATTTCGATCGATAGTTTCCTGGATTTTTCCTGAAGAGCCTTGAACGTACCTGAAAAGGTATGTCAGCTCCGTCAAGACTGCGTCCCCTTCGGCTATAGAGCGCAACGCCAAATCTTTGTCATCATTATCAGAGCGAGACAATCTAGCGCGCATCGAGAAGTTTTGGTCTTGTAGAGCATGCGTCAGCTCATGGAGCAGGACGGCTTCGTCGAAGGCATTTTCGGAAGGAATCCGGGTTTTGCGCTCACTTGTCAGCACAACTCGTCCGGCCCTGGGATCATAAAAACCCAGGCCCCGATCGCCATAAAACTTCGACAGGGAAGTTCTTAGATCCGTCCCCGGGGGAAAAAGACCGAGCTTCGCGTAGGCAAGAGATATATCGGCCAGTTCCTGCTTTCCGTAATCCGGAAACAGACCCGCCTCAAGCACTTTTTTGATAGCTTCCCTTTTTTCGAGGAGGATGGGCACTTCGGCAGTGAATTTAAGACCCCGAAAGAGAGCTAGGGCCTCTTTGAGTTCACCAACCCTTTCCAGGCCGCCGAGTCGTTGAGGGGAAATTACCTCAGGGGCGCATCCGGCATTAAGAACCAATAAAAGAGCAATGGATAAGCGCCGGGTCCATGAGCGCCAGTAAGCCGGTGGAGCAGATATTATATGGCGGTGATTTGTCAACCGGTCGACTTTCGGCGTAATCGATACAACCTTCCGTACATATACAGAGGCCGATCTGAGTTCGCAAGGGGGGCCGGCGAGTCAGACGAAAGACTCAGATGAAAAAGGTGAATGTTCAAGTCTTCTCCATTTTCAAAGACCAGAAAAGAATCGGACCGGATAGAGCCCTCTACTGGATCCACTTTGCCGCTTTCCGATCCACCCACCAAACGAGATTTCCGTTAGCCGGCTGGACCAGACGCGCGGGAATATCTTGAGAAGGTTCTCTGTCGCTGAGAATCCGCCGCAGAATGGAAGCCTTATTTTGACCTGTCACGAGAAAAAATACGTTCGCCGCTTTGTTCAGAACCGGCAAAGTCAGCGTTAACCTATGGGTTGCAAGTCTTTCCACGTACAATGCCACAACCCAGCGGTTTGTTTCCCGGAGAACGCTGCTTCCGGGGAAGAGTGAGGCGGTATGGCCATCTTCTCCCAAACCGAGAAGAATGAGATCGAAGCGGGGAAACTGATTGCCGGAAACCTGGAAAAATGCTCGCAGATTCTGCTCGTACTCGCGCGCTCCAACCTCCGGAGGCTTCTCTCCTTGGATCCGGTAGATGTTCTCCTTGGGTACAGGAACTTTCGAGAGCAAAACGTCATTCACCATCCGGTAATTGCTCTCAGGATGATCCGCAGGAACGCAACGCTCATCTCCCCAAAATAGATGGACATTGGACCAAAGGATTTTGTTTTGGAATTCTGAGGAAGCCAAAACAGAGTAGAGCCGGCGGGGGGTAGAGCCGCCGGAAAGAGCCGCAACAAAGCGCCCCGATTCGGCCACAAACTGATTGACGAGTTGAGCGAACTCCCTTGCTGCCCTGTAAGCCAACTCTTCAGGATCGTTGCAGACTATGAGCTCTCCACGTGCCTCTTTCACTAGCGAAAAGCCGCGTAGTAGGCAGCGCCCATGAGCGCCGCCTCTTCATTCATAATGACTTTCACCGGGATCCCGGAGAGAAACTCCTTGTACCGGCCCTTGTCGACGAAGGCCTCGAGAAAAATACCATCCTTCAGTTTTTCGGTGATTTTGGGCGCAATCCCTCCTCCGACGTAAACGCCCCCGGTCGCTTTGCCTTTGAGCGCGAGATTCCCAGCCTCAGCGCCATAAACCGAGACAAAGAGATCCAGGGCCCGGACGCAGATCTCAGCCTTGCCCGATAAGGCGACTTCCGAGATCACAGCGCTCGGGTCCTCCAGAGAAAATTTCTCTCGCAACCAGGACGGTTCGCTAAAACGACCAGAATCTCTCAGAAAGTCGTAGATATTGAGAAGACCGGGACCTGAGATCACGCGCTCATAGCTGACGTGGCCGAAACGGGATTCCAGATAACGCAAGAGCTCGATCTGAAGCGCGTCCCGTGGAGCAAAATCGGCATGACCGCCTTCCGAGGCCGAGGGGCAAAAGCGAGCGCCATTCCAAAAAAGAAAAGCCTCTCCCAACCCCGTGCCGGCAGCGATGACCGCCATATTGCTTTTAGGCTCGGCCGCGCCGGGATTAAGGATTATGAATTCGCCGGCATGAAGAGCGAAAAGCCCGTAGGCCGTGGCTTCCAGATCATTGATCAACACAACCGAACCGAGATTCAAGGACCGGGATATTTCGTCGGCATCCACGAGCCAACATAGATTGGGTGTCTTGCTCTTCCGGCCTATCACCGGCCCGGCAATTGCCAGGCAGGAGCTGCTTATCTCAGCAAGGTTCTGCGCCAAAAACTCTGCAAGAATGGGCTCAACCGCAGGGTAACGCTTGCTAAGGAAAGTCGTTTTTTTTAGAGCCGTAAGCTGGTGGCCCTGGACAGAAAAAAGCGCCAGGTTCGTTTTGGTGCCGCCGATATCGCCGGCGAGTATGACCGCTCGTTCTGCCTTCATAAGATTGCACTCAGATAACCATTGACCTCAACGGAGAATCTGCCTTGAGCTCGCTCTTGGCCCGTGGACGACGGCTCAGGGCCGTCTCCATTGGAGTCCATCCCTTCCGATCATGGCATCCGCCTCTGGCGGCCCCCAACTGCCCGCCGGATAATTCGGGAAGCCCTGCGGCTCTTTCTCTGCCCAATACTTCAAAACAGGATCGAGGATCCGCCAACTGAGTTCGATCCAGTCGTGTCGGGTAAATAGCGTGGCGTCCCCGCGCATACAATCGATCAGCAGTGTTTCATAGGCATCCGCCGGATCGCTCCCAAACGCCTCCTGATAACTAAAGTCCAAGCTCATCGAGCTTACGCAGACCTCATCTCCGGGTACCTTTACTTCGAATCGGAGCGAAATACCCTCTTCAGGATGGATACGCAGAACAAGAACATTCGGGCCAAGTTTGTCGACCGGGCATGCTTTGAAAAGCAGAAGGGGAGGCTGTTTGAATTGAATCGCAACTTCCGTCACCTTTTTCGCCAATCGTTTACCTGAGCGGAGGTAGAAAGGGACTCCCTGCCAGCGCCAGCTGTCTATGAACAGCTTCAGGGCAGCATAAGTCTCAGTCCTGGAGTCCGGGCGAGCGTCGGGCTCCTGGCGGTAAGCCTTGACCTGCCGGCCGCCGATCATGCCTTCGCCATACTGCCCGCGCACCGCGAAATCGTTTACCCCCTCGGGCGAAATGGGACAGACTGCCTGAAGAACTTTGAGCTTCTCCTGATGCACCGCATCGGCCGCAAACGCCACCGGAGCCTCCATGGCTGTCAAGCAGAGAAGCTGAAACAGATGGTTCTGAAACATGTCTCGCAACACGCCGGCCTTTTCGTAATAGCCTCCTCGATTCTCCACACCCACCGTCTCGGCGGCAACGACCTGCACATGGTCGACATAGCGGCGATTCCAAATGGGCTCGAAAATGGCATTACCGAAGCGGAACACCAAAATGTTCTGGACCGTTTCCTTTCCCAGATAGTGATCGATGCGGTAAACTTGGTTCTCATCGAAGACCTCGTGAACCTCGCGATTTAATTTCTTCGCTGTTTCGAGGTCACTTCCGAAAGGCTTTTCGATAACGATCCGGGTCCATCCTTCGCTGCGATTGGCCCTTCCCGCCAAACCCGCGGCGGCCATCTGCCGAATGATGGGACCGTACAGATCAGGAGGGGTGGAAAGATAGAAAATCCGATTGCCTCGCGTGCCGTGCTCGCGTTCAAATTTGGCCATAAACTCGCTGAGCTGCTGGTAGGCTTCAGGATCTTCGTAGGCTCCCGAGACGTAGTAAAGCCGGCGAGCAAAATCCTCCCAGACACGTTCGTCCCGCAGCCCGCCAGGTGAGAATTCGCTTGCGGCTGCGCGCATTCGCTCCCGGAACATCTCGTCGGTCATCCTGCTTCGCGCCGAACCGATGACGCAAAAGCCGTCCGGCAACCGGCGCTGGAGCGCGAGACTGTACAAGGCAGGCATGAGCTTGCGTCTGGTCAAATCACCGGAAGCGCCGAAGATAATCATGGCGCAGGGTTCGGCGTTTGTCTTCGGTGAAGACTGAACTTCCAAAGTCATCCCTCTTTTTTTAACGGGTGGCCCCCGAACTGGTGCCTCATCATCGCGAGCAGTTGAGCGGCAAAGGACTCGCGATCGCGGGAGCGAAGCCGCTCCAGAAGCGAGAGCGTAATCACCGGCGCCGAAACATCCAGGTCGATGGATTCAAAAACGGTCCAGCGTCCCTCTCCGGAATCGTCCACGTAGGGCTGAATACCGGTAAGATCGGGATTCTCACGCAAAGCCTTGGAGATCAGATCCAGCAACCAGGAGCGAACGACGCTTCCGTCACGCCAGATCTCCGCAATCTGATGGAGATTCAGTTGGAACTCGATCTTGCGCCGCATCAGAGCGAACCCTTCGGCGTAAGCCTGCATGAGGCCGTATTCGATGCCATTGTGGACCATCTTTGCGAAATGCCCGGCGCCATTCGGCCCCACGTGTCCCCAACCTTTGTCTGGCGCAGGAGCTAACGCCTGGAAGACCGGCTTGAGCCGCTCGACTACTTGCGTCTCCCCGCCAACCATCAAGCTGTAGCCTTCCGTGAGGCCCCAAATACCCCCACTAGTTCCCACATCGACGAAGTGCAACTGTTTCGCGTTCAGCGCGGCCGCGCGCCGAAGGGAATCTTTGTAGTTGCTGTTGCCGCCATCCAGGATCGTATCGTCCGGTCTTAATTGCGGCATCAGTGACTGGATTGTCTGGTCCACGGGCTCTCCCGCTGGAACCATGAGCCATATCGCCCTTGGCGGGGCAAGCTCTGCACAGAGTCGCGGGTGGTTAAGAGCACCGACTGCGCCCTGACAAACGACTTTCGCGACGGCCGCCGGGTTCATGTCGTGGACTACCACCCGGTGGCCAGCACGTAGGAGCCGTTCAACCATGCTCGCTCCCATACGTCCGAGTCCGATCATTCCAAGTTCCATCGTGCGCTCTCCTCGGTTAGCTAAAACTGCTTGCAGTGCCGCAGCACCCTGGCCAGTTGCGCCAGTCCGGCAGGCACATCCTTGCCCAAATTTAGCCGCAGAACGCGTCTCTTCCGCTGCGCAAGGGCTTGAATGTCGCCAAAGGCCTGGGCTCGGATCAGAGTTCCAAAGGTATAATCCGTCTCGGGAACCGGCAGATCAGTCTCCGGTTCATCGATGAGCTGTAAAAAAACGCCTGTGTTGGGTCCTCCTTTATGAAGCTGGCCGGTCGAGTGGAGGAATCTCGGACCGTATCCGAACGTAGTCGCAACGCGCAGGCGATCCCTTAACGTCGTGCGGATGGTTTGTAGGCCAGCCGTGGTTTGGGCTGTCGGGGTCAGATAGGCGTGAATGGCGACGTAGTCCCGCGCATGGACCCCGTTTAATGAGCCGGTGATTTCCCGCTCGAGAAGCCCCGTGTCTGAAGCCATGATTGGCTTTGCTTCTCCCGCTGCAAAAGCTCTTCCTGTGCCTGTCCTATTCGCCATCGCTTCTCGGGCCAACTCCTTTGCCACTTCGACGTCGGGCTGGTCAAATGGATGTATGCCAAGCACGGTCCCTGCCGCCGCAACAGCCATCTCCCAGCGGAAGAACTCCTGCCCCAGATCCGCTTTATCGGCGAGGCGGATACAAATTGTTGGATAGCCGGCAGTCTCAAGAAGCGAGATCCGATTGATCATTTCAGCGTCTTCGTCTCCGTCCACGGAGAGATAAACAAAGAACCGATCCCTGCGGTAAACGTCTAGCGATCCAACCCCCTCGTCAACGACCGGTATAATTCCTCTCCCTTGTTTTCCCGTGCTTTCGGCAATGAGCTGTTCGATCCAGAGAGGAAAGGCCGCCAGGGAGGGAGAAACGACAAACGTCGCCTTGTCCAGCCCCGCGTGAGCCAGTTCTCCGAGTGCCGCGGCCAAGACCAGACAGGGGTTTTCCGATTCGGGAACAGAGGCGACTGCGCCTTCAACCATTCGCCCGGCTCGATCGAGCAGCATATTGACGTCAACGCCGATCAGAGCTGCCGGCACCAGGCCAAAAACGGTGAGCGCAGAGTAGCGTCCTCCTATATCCGCCGGCGCATGAAAAACGTGGCCGAACCGTCTCTCTCGGGCCAGTTTTTCCAGGGGTGTCCCGGGATCGGTGATCGCAGCAAACTGACTGCCCGGCCGGTCACTCCCGTGGCTTATTCGCTGCCAGAAGTACCGGAACAGGGAGATCGTTTCTGTTGTAGTGCCGGACTTACTGGAAACCAGGAAAAAGGTCCGGCGAAGATCCACCTGGCTTTCGACTAATCGCACGGCGCCGGGATGTGTGCTATCCAGGACAATCAGTGAGGGGTGAGCTTGTGAATTGCCGAAGATCTGCTGGAAAACCTCGGGCGCGAGACTCGAGCCGCCCATCCCCAAGAGAACGACATGAGCCGTTCCTCGCGCGCTGATCTCCCGGGCAAAACCGTTAAATTGGTCGATCTGCCCTCGCATCGTATCAGGCGCTGTAAGCCAGCCGAGACGGTCGGTGATTTCCGGCACCGGCTCAGAAAACCAGAGGGTTGGGTCTTTTTGCCAGAGCCGGGCGGCGAACCGGTCTTTTTCCCAGAGGCTTAGCCGTGCTCTTACCCGGGATTCAAAGTCTCCAAGCTTAAGGCTCTGGCAGCCTGTTTTGCCGAGAAGAACGGATTCGCTTTTTTCCTCCATGATCTCTCTCCTTAGCCGAAGAGGTCGCCTTGTCTCATCTCCATTCTACCAGTCATCGGTGATTTGAAAAGACGGTTGGAAATTGTTGTGTCACTCGAGAGGCGTATCGCTCTGGGGCCAATCGTGTTTTATTCGTTGACCTACGGCAGTGAGGTCTTTAGAGTAGGGGTGACCCGCTCCAGCCGTTCCTGGCTTTACTCAAAAATGTTGGATAGTTTCGAAGACGGAGCGGGAACACTGTGCGCTTGGCTGAAAATTCAGGTCGGGAGGCTTCGCCTTATGAACAAGGGGTTTTTGAGAGTGAATGGGCCAGGCTTTCACTTTGCCGCTGCAGGGATTGTTTGTGCAATCTGTTTTGGATTTTCTCACGCGGCTCAAACCGCCAGTAAAGAGCAGATAGAAGGAGCAAAAAAAGAGGGGGAAGTGGTCCTTTACGCCTCGATGAATCTTTCCGAGGCGAACGCAATGATCAGCAGATTTGAACAAAGGTACCCTTTCGTCAAAGTGAGACTCAACCGCACGGGAAGCGAGAAGCTCCTGACCAAGGTCCTGGCGGAGTCGGCAGCAAAAAAATCTTTCGCCGACGTGATTCAGACGGTGGAATTCAGCATGTATGTTCTGGCGCGGAAAGGCGTCCTGGGACGCTACTCGCCGGTTGAAAATGTCCTTTACCCAAAGGAATATAAGGAGGACGGTTTCTGGACCACGGTTTACTACCACCCCTATGTCCTTGCCTATAATACTCAGCTGGTTCCCGCAGCGATTTTGCCCAAGACATATCAAGATCTTCTCGATCCGCAGTGGAAAGGCCAAATGATGATTGAGGGAACAAAAGCGGAGTGGTTTGCCGGCATGTTGCAGATTATGGGAAAGGAGAAGGGACTCAAGTTCATGAAGGATCTCTCCAAACAAAAGCCCGTTTCGCGCGTCGGGCACGAACTCCTTGCGCAACTCGTGGCGGCGGGGGAGGGGTTGTTCGACATCAACATCCCATCATCTTCAGTGGACCGGGCAAAAGCAAGGGGAGCGCCGATCGATTGGACCGCCCTGGGTCCGGCGCCCACGATCCTGGTTGGGATCGGGATGAGTTCGCGCGCGCCTCATCCGCACGCGGCCAGGCTTTACCTGGATTTCGTTTTGTCCAAGGAAGGCCAGAGCATTATCCGCAGTTTCGGCAGGCTCGTGGCCCGCTCTGATTTGGCGCAAGAGCAGGCCTCCTCGACAAAAGGGGTAAAGATGGTTCCCATCAATCCAGCGCTTGCAGATCACCTGGATGAATATGCAAAACAGTTGAGAGAGATTTTCTCCCAATAAAAGAACGACCGTCAAAAGCGATTTGGAGGGGTTCCTATGCCTCGAAAAGAAAAACGCGCGAAACGCTCCGCGATTTTATCAGGGTTATGGGGCCTGTCTTCTTAACCTCTCTTTTGCTTCCGGCCCCGTTTTCGAGGCCTGGGAGCTTCAACGGAGAGAGAAAAGGCTTTGGGATCGAGTGGGTTTCTCTACTGCTCGCTGACAAGGCTCTTAATCGCTTCCTGCAACTGCTGGTGCGTGAATGGCTTACTTATGTACCCGTTGCATCCTTTCGCTAAACAGCGCTCCCGATCTCCTGGCAAAGCGAGAACGGTTGCCGCCAGTATGGGGATGGCTCTGGTTTGGGGATTTTCCCTTATCCGAGAGATGGCCTGAAAGCCGTCCATGACGGGCATCAAGATATCCATGACGATCAAGTCAGGACGCACCTCGGTCGCCATGTCTACTCCCTCTTTGCCGTTTTTCGCTACCGTTACATTATAACCGAGATGCTCCAATACTATCCGTATCAGATCAATGGCATCTGGATTGTCTTCTACCAAGAGAATGCGCTTTCTCACTTCCATTTTGCCGTCGCTCATTTGTTTAGCAAACTAGGGACCAAGGGATTCGTCCCCGGAAACCGAGGTTCTAACACTTGAATTCCTAACGTATTACGAATGTCCCCCGACCGAAGAGGCACGGGAACCCACAATTGACAACTGACAAAGAATCTTACCATCAATGCCGGATTGGATTCATACGGGCATTCTCACCGTAAAACTCGAGCCTTGACCCACCTCGCTCTCCACGTCCAACCTGCCTCCCAGCAGTTCCGTGAAGTTCTTCGCGATGTAAAGCCCCAACCCTGCTCCTTCGTAGAGCCGGGTCTCGGAGCTGTCTAGCTGGCGAAACATCTCAAAAATGGAAGGCAGTGCTTGCTTGGGAATCCCGATTCCGGTATCCGACACTTTGAACTCTACCGTTTTGCCTTCCGGGAGATGCCGCGCTGATATGGTTACCTTTCCCGCTTCAGTGAATTTGATCGCGTTGTGAATGATGTTATGCAAAATATGCTTGAGCTTGACGCTGTCGGTTTTCAAGACCGGCAAGTTCGGGGGAAGGTCCCAGTTTAGGGTAAGATCTTTTTCCAACGGAACATCGTAGGCCGATCTCAGATCGTGAAGGAAATCTCTCAGGTCAATTTCGCGGCGCTCTACAGCCACCTCGCGGGCCTCAAGCTGGGTCGCCTGCAATATCCCGTTGATCAAGCCTAACAAATCGTTGGACCGGCGCATGACCTTTCCCAGCGCCTGTGCCTGTTGCGGCTTAATTTCGCCAAACATCCCGTCTTTGACCAATCCCGTATAGCCCATTATGGCGGTAAGGGGCGTCCTGAGTTCGTGCGACATGACGCTAAGAAATTCCGATTTCGCCTTGTTAGCTGTCATGGCCTGTTCGTAGAGTTGAGAGTTGTGAATCGCTATGGCAGCCTGGCCCGCAATCGTAGTGAGAAACTCGACCTCTTCCTGCGTGAATTCGTGTTCCTCTTTCGCGTATAAACCAAGGATTCCGAGAACCTCGCCTTTAGCAATGAGCGGGAGGCCCAGATAAGAGACCAGGCTTTGCTGGCGGAGAAAATCTAAGTCCCGCACCCGTGGGTCCGTTAGAAAATCTCTGATCATTACAGGGCGAATTTTTTCAATCACCTCCTTGCTGATGGATCCCTCACTCCTTCTAAAACGGGCCTTCCAAACCTCTTCGTTCAAATTCCAACAGGCTGCTGGCTTCAATTCTCCGGTCTTTCTGTCCACCAGTCTAACTGTTGCGGCTGCATTGTAAAGCAAAAGAGAACCAGTTTTTTGCAGGAGCACATCCAACATGGAGTGAAGATCCAGGGTTGAGCTAATGGCGAGGTCAATCTCGTGAAGCGCGCGGATCCGTTCCAGGTTGCGCTTGAGTTCCTCTTCGGCCCGCTTGCGCTCGGTTATGTCCCGCGTCACGTTCGAGAATCCCAGTAAATTTCCGAATTCATCCCGAATTGATGTAATGATTACGTTGGCGAGGAACTCGCTGCCGTCTTTGCGCACGCGCCAGCCCTCGTCCTCAACATTGTCTTGGGTCGTAGCCTTCTGAAGGTTTTTCTCAGGCTTGCCTTCCTGGATGTCTTCGGATCGGTAGAAGAGCGAAAAATGCTCGCCGATAATCTCCTCCGCCCGATAGTCCTTGATGCGTTCCGCGCCGCTATTCCAGTTAACGACCCGTCCGTTCGGATCCAGCATGAAAATCGCGTAGTCTTTAGCGGCCTCCACAACCATGCGGAAACGCTGGTCACTTTCCCTAAGCGCCGCCTCGGCTCGCTGCCGCGCAAGCCGAGTGCGCAGTGCGGAGATTCCGTAAGACAAATCAGCCGCAAGCTCGCAGAACAATTTCTCCTCATCCGAATCAAAAGCATCAGGCTCACCGGCGTAGATGTTGAGCGCGCCGAAGGGTTGGCCATTGATTGTTAACGGAAGCGCGACAGAGGAAGCGTAGCCGCGCCTGCTTGCCTCAGCCGTCCAGGGTCCGAAGTTGGAATCTGTTAGAATGTTCCTGGCAACGCTGGGCTTGCCTGTTCGGATCGCCCTGCCGGTCGGGCCACGGCCCCGTTCCGTGTCAGCCCAGGTGATATTAACGGTTTCGAGGTAGCCGGAATCATATCCTCCCTGCGCGACCGGACGGACCGCCTTTGCTTCATCCCTCTCAGCATAGCCGACCCACGCCAAACGGTAGCCGCCAAAATTGACGATGGCCCGGCAAATCTCGTTTAACAGTTCGATCTCGTCTTCTGCTCGCACCAGGATCTGATTGCATTCGCTGAGCGTCCTGAGCGCCCGGTTAACCTTGTTTAACTGGGCTGTCCGCTGCTCCAGCGAGTCGGCCATCACATCAAATGAGCGGGCCAAGTGGCCAAGCTCGCCCTGCCTATAAACCGGTCCCGCACGCGTAGTCAAATCCCCCTCTGCCAAAGCCTTCGTCGCGCCCACGAGCCCGTTCAGCTCTTTTAGGATAAATAGATCGCCTCCAAACCATGCGGCCAATAGTGCCAGAAAGCCAACGATTCCTAAGAGAAGAAGATTGCGGATAAGGACTCGATCGGCGTCGGCGTAGACCGCTCTGGCCGGCGTGCCGATCCCAATGTATGTTCTGGATTCTTCTGAGAGCCGCAATGGGCTAAATGCATAAAGGCGATCGGTATTGTCCGCGGCGGAGGTCTGGATGATACCCTCGCGTTGTTTAGACAGCAGGGCCCTCATCATGGACGCTTGCGGAAAGACCTTCCCAACCCATTTTTCAGGCTCCGGATAACGCGCCAGGATCGTGGCATTCTGGTCCATCACAAAAAGCACCGACCCGGGCGATAGCTTCCACTGGGCCAGAAGCTGGTTGAGCCAGCCGAGATCCAGCGCTGCAAAAACCACCCCCGTGAACTTCCCGTTGTTGTCCAGAAGAGGGTACCCAAAATTTAAGGTCGCCTTGCCGGTTGCGCGGCCAACTTGATATTCGCCTATACAGAAATCGCGGGTTTCAACTGTGCGTTGAAAATAGCCTCTGTCGGCAAGGTTGATGGGACCCTGAAGAGGCAGCGCGCTGCATACCACATCTCCGTCCAAATCGATGACCCCTAGGTTCGAATATTCCGGATACTTTTCTAACTGGTCTGCAAGGAATAAAGAGCAGGCGCTTTGATCAAGCCGCTTGACCTCTGGTTGCTGTGCAAGTTGGCTAAGCAGGCGGCGCGCATCTCTGGCCAGCTCACGCTGTTCCTCGACAGCATCACGGACTACGGCTAGCGCCTTTTCTTTTGCATTAGCGGCGTCCTGGAGTTTCTGTTCCGACGCGGTGTATAAGATCAACCCAAACGCAGGAATGACCGAGAGGAGTACGAGGAGGAGTAACCGGGCGCGAAGGCTTGCCAGAACTCTACCTATGGTCGTGGCCAACTTTAGCCAACCGGACCAGAGCCGGTCCTTTTTGAGCAGCAGTAAACTACCGAGTGCAATCAAGCCCATCGCCTGCCGACTAGAGATCCGACTTTTCCTTATGATCGAGCCATTGCCTGAATTGCGTCTCTCGAATACGCCACTGACCGCCGATTCTTACCGCGGGTAATTTTTTTTTCTGAACCATTCGGAAAACTGTGCGCTTCGATACCTTGAGCATCCACGCTGCCTCTTCAAGGGTCAGGAATTTTAGATCAGGAGAAATTTCAGCCACAGCAGTACCCAAACCGAATATACCGAGCAAAGGCTATGCCTACTTGGCGGGATATTTCTAAGTCATTGCTTTTACTGAAGATTTGACCGGGATGGTCCCCAATTTTGTTTTCAGACTGACGTAAAAAATGACAATAATATCCAAAAATGTACTTTACGGCTCAGTTTTACCTTGGGTTCAGTGTCCGATTGGGCCAGTTTTTTTGGAAAAGCTAAGAAAGCATGGTTCGAATGGACGGGGCCACGAGTGTGGCGAGCGTCAAAATGTGCCGAGTATCGAACCGAGCCTGGGCTCATCGAGTTTCTGAACCTCTTCTGGCCCGGAGTTTATTTCCGAAACGCAAAAAGCGGCTCGGAGATCGGCAATTTGACCTAACTAATCCTGAAGCTCGGCGGCACCACCTCATCCACGCTCTTTCCGCTCCAGTGCCATTTGGGGAGGGTTTGCCAAATCTGCTCGCTTTTGGCCTGAACGGTCTCCAGCAGCTCTTGTTCGTTATGCCGAAGATATTGGCCGTTGTCCACCAGCGTCTCTCCATCGACAATGACTGTACGAACGTCACGGCTCACCGCCGTCTCAACCAAGGATCTGATTGGATCTCGCACCGCCCCGAAGGCAATGTCGCCGAGGTTCACAATGGCGATATCTGCTTTGGCCCCTTTCTGGAGTCTTCCCAAATCATCTCGTCCGAGCATCTTCGCGCCCCCCAACGTCGCCGCGTTGAAGACGTCCCGGGGATGGCCGGCCATGAAGCTTCTCTCTGCGACGCGCGACCCGAGCGCGGCGTACCGGATGTCGGAGATGAGATCCTTCGGAAACGTGTCGGTGCCGATGCCCATGTTAATGCCCGCTTTGAGATAGCGGTCGAACGATTCCATGACAATGCCGAGTTTTAAATACTTAAGAGGGCTATAAGCGACTGAGGCGCCTGAATCGGCGATAATTTTAAGGTCGTCTCCATAAGGGTAGGCGAGCCAGCTGTGGCCGCTGATGAAAATGCAGTGCGAGAGGGAGACCTCCGGGTCGAGGAAACCGATCTTTTTCAACAGTTCAATCGGCGTGCAGCGGTGAAGGCGCATGACGGTGTGGAATTCGAATAGATTAATCGTCGCGTGAATTTGCACGCGTACGCCGATCTCCTTCGCGGCCTTTCGGGTCTGTTGCAAAAGCTCCGGCGTGCAGGAGTCCACGTGACCGGGAAACAGCATCGTGTTCATGCGCCCGTTGCACGCGCCGGCAAATTTTTTGGCGAACTCGACGGCCTTTTTCAGCCCTTCGCTTCCCCGTTCGTCGTTCCAATCGTATTCCAGCCGCCCTTCGGGATCGTGGAAAAAACTGACGTTTTTATAGCTGGGGCCGGTGTAACAGCGAACGCCGACCTCGTCGACCATGTTGACGTACCGCTCCGGATCCCCGCCTGGACCGCCGATCTCAAAAGTCGTTGTCACGCCGCTTTTCAATAGATGAATCAGAGAAAAGCGTTGGCCCACATCCACATCCTTTAGATGAGCGTGCTTGGCTCCTTCGCGTGTCGGCCCACCGTGCGCCAGATAATTTGAAGCGAAAAAATCACGTTTCGTCGAGTCATTGAGAAGATAGTCGCCGGCATTGATACCGGAATGAAAATGGGTGTCGATAAAACCGGGAGAGATAAGGCACCCTTTCGCGTCGATTTTCTTGTCCACCGGGTGCGTGTACTCTTTTCCAACGAATTCGATCCGATTTCCCTCGTATACAACGACACCGTCTTTGAAAATCTCGTGTTCCGTGCCGTTAAAGCCTACGACAAATCCGCCTTGGATTAAGGTTTTCATTTGTTATCCTTCCTATTTGTAATTTCCGGTCTTCGCCCACTCAACGTAGTGCTCCACGGCCCGGACCGGATCGTACTCGGGTGCGAAACCCGTTTCCTCGCAGAGCCGCGATATATCGACGCAAGCGTTAATGTCCATCGGCGTCTTGGTCGAGGTCAGCGGTCCCGGCGCGTCTCCCAGGTGAACCTCGACTTCAGGAAGCAATTCTCTGATGGCGTCGGCGAACTCCCCGATTCGGGTGAGTTTGCCGACGCCGACATTATAGATCCGGTGGCGCAATTCGGGAGCCTTTAATAAAATGGCCAGCGCCCGCGCGGCATCTTTCGCATAGATGAAATCGTGGGCCTCATGGGGATCGTAGTTGCCTAAATCGATGGGTATTCCCTTTGCCGCCTTCTCCAGCATGTGTCCCGGCAAATTTCTGATTCCCTTATAGAGCGGTCCATAGACACGGGTGAGGCGTATCGAAATCGCCTCCATCGAATGCTCTTGAGAATACATCAGGCAAAGAATCTCGCCAGCTTTCTTTGTGCCCGGCACGAACCGGTCCGAGGTAATAAAGAGCTTCTCTTCTTCTTTGAAAGGTTCGCTCTGTTTCGTTCCCTGGTAGACCGCCTCTGAGCTGATGAACAGCACTCTCCCGATTCCTGCCCGCCACGCGGCTTCGAGCACGTTGATGGTGCCGGTCACATTCACGTCCATTGCTTGATAAAGCGATGTGTTGCCCTTTTCCGAGCGCGCCGCCGCATGGACAATCGCTGTGACGCCGTAGTCCCGCAATGCACGGACGATATTCTCCAGGGAGGTGATGCTCAACGGCGTGACCGTGAGACTTTTTCCCAGGGACGGCGCGATGAGCTGTGGCACTTCGGTATTGCGATTGGCAGTGAGCAGAACCTCTTCGCCGGCATCGGAGAGAATTTTCGCCAGGTTACATCCCAGAAATCCGAGTCCCCCAGTGATCAAGATCATCGACAGCTCCGGCGGAAGAAAGTCTTACAGAACGATCAACTCATCTCCGACCTTATTCAGCCTTTGATTGCCCTTTTCAGTGATGAGATACGTTTCTCCCCATAAGAGAGAGCTGCTGTCTAAAACCGGCCACGGGTGGACGATGAAAACCATGCCTGGGACGATCTCAGTTTCGTTTTTTGGCGAAGGCCGATCCTCAACCATGTCGATTCCGACGATGTGGCCGTAAACCGGAGTACAACCCAGCCCGGAATTTTTGACGCACTCCTCCATTACGCTCATCGGCTTCGACACTTTGAAACCGGGCTTCAAATAAGGCAGTGCCTCCTTTATCGCTTTCACCGCGCCCTGATGGAGCTTTGCGAGCCGGTGATCCGGCTTTCCTAATGAGACCGCGCGCGCGAGTTGGGTCCAAAAGCCACCGTAGTTGGCCGTGATCTCAACGAAGATCATCCCCTTTTTTACTATTTTTCTCCTGGAAGCCGGATAAGCATCGACGAGAGGGCCCTGGGAAATGATATTGAAGCTCTTCTCGACGCCCTGGCTCTTGAGGATGTAATCTATGTAAGCCATGACTTGCCACTCGGTGTTTCCCGGCTTGATCCGCTTAATCCCGTTCGTAAACGCAAGATCAACCAGCGCGGCTGATTTTTTTACCAGCCTGGTCTCCTCCGGAGTTCGATAGGCGCGCAATTTTTTCAATGTCGGGCCGAACTCAACGAGCCGTATGCCGGGAAAAGCTTCCTCAATTTTCTGGCCCCACTGAAAGGGAAAATTGTGCAGCCCGTCAATACCGATTGCGGCCTGGTCCAGCCGTTTTTCTTTTACAATTTCCAAAAGGCTCGCAAAAAAATCGGAGCTCAGCCTTATGTCTTCGATCCAGGAATTTTTTTTCGCTCTCATCGCCTGGAATCGAGACTCCACGAGCATGACGGGTTTTTCTCGGCCATCTCTGAAAAAGACAAGAACCAGAGGAATGTTGATGTTCGGAAAATCGGTCAGAAATCGGAAAGCGGCGCCATCGCCCCGAATCGCACTGGAGCCTCTGGCAATCACGGCATCGAGATTCTCCGCCCCCATTCGTTCGCGCACCGATTGGTAGCGGGCCTCTTTTTCTTTTTGTGACAGGAACATAAAAAACCCTCCACACAGGTCAACCCACCTTACACCAGCGCGCGAACATTCGTCAAAACCTCCTACAGCTAAACAGGAGCGTGGTTGAAGTGGAATTCCGCATTCGCTATCCTCCTTTCATTATCAAGTACTGATCTTCAGGGAGGGTTTGAGGATGGACGATGACATCGTGAAGGTTGGGTCGGGACAACGGAGTTCTCCTCTAGCAAAAGGCGAGCGAACGTGGGTCTTCATGCTCGCGCTGCTCTTTGCTATGGCTTCAGCGAGCGCCCTTCATGCCAATCCCTACCTCGCAAACCGGGGGAACGCGCCGTTGTCTTGAGAATAGCCACCTGTGCGGTCTCCGGCGGATTCGGCCATCTCTACACTGCCCTGGATAACGGTCTTTTTGCCAAATATGGGCTTAAACTCGAGCACATCTACATCCGCGGAAGCGGGGTTTCTCTGGCCGCCGTTGCCGCGGACGAAATCCAGATCCTTTACTGCGCGGCGGACGCCACCATTCCGGCCATGGCTACGGGAGTCGAGGCGAAGCTCGTGGCAGCGCCTTTGGTTGGGCTCCCGTACGTTCTGGTCGCGCGCAAAGACATCAAGAGACCTGAAGACCTCAAAGGCAAAGCGATAGGGGTGACCCGGCCCGGAGACTTAAGCGCCCGGCTATCCCGTGCCATGCTAAAAAAATTAAATCTCACGACCGATGAGGTAACGATTCGCCCCATCGGCGGCAGCCAGTCTGAGCGATATCAAGCCATGGTCGCGGACGTCATTCAGGCCATCGTTGTGACGCCGCCCCTGGACGTACGGGCGAAAAAAGACGGCTTCAATTCCGTTTATCGCCTGAATGATCTGGATCTTCCATTTATCTACAGCTCGTTACACGCCAGCACAAAGCTGCTTCGGGAGCGACCCGAAGCGGTCCAGAAACTCGTGGCAGCTTTTGCCGAGGCGATTCATTTTGTGGAGAAAAACCCTGAGAAAGCCAAAGCTTCTATCGGGAAAGCTTTGAAGCTCAATGATGAAGAAGCCCTGCAGGCGTCCTACAACGCTTATGCAAAAGAGATTGTAAACCGGTCGCTCACGGTCCCTGGAGCCGCGGTCAATGAGGCCGTAGAGATCGCCCGGGGAGCGGGAACGAAGGTGAGAAGAAAACCCGAGGAACTCTATGACAACAGCTTTGCTACAAACCTGGAGAAAAGCGGGTTGCTGAAAGAATTGTGGGGCGCCGAGCTGCAGAAGCGGCGCCCGGAGCGGTAGCGCAACGGCGCCTGACGGGTGAGCCTTCCCGCTCGACAGCAATAAGCCTCCCTCGAGGCGGATTTCAAGCCGATCTGGAGCGAGCACCAGCGGAGCCGTGGACAGACAGCCGAGCACCATAGACGTCATCGAGGCCGCACGTTCCTGTGCTCTCTCTTCAAGCCTCACTCGTCAGGCTACGGTTTGTCTGACCGATTAAGGCTTTTTCAGCAAGCTGTTACACGTTGAAACGGAAATGGATAATGTCGCCATCCTGCACCAGGTAATCTTTGCCCTCGACTCGTAGCTTCCCTGCTTCCCGGCATTTTGCCTCGCTTCCCAGAATGATGAAATCTTCATAGCTCACCACTTCCCCGCGGATGAAGCCTCGCTCCATATCGCTGTGGACTTTCCCGGCGGCTTTTCGCGCGGCGGTGCCCCGCTTGATGGTCCAGGCGCGCACCTCATCCTCCCCCACAGTGAAGAAGCTGATGAGATCCAGAAGCCGGTAAGAAGCGTGAATGAAACGGTCCCGCGCCGGCTCTTGGATGCCGATCTCTTTCATGAACGGCGCACGATCCGCCTCCTCTAACTGGGCGATCTCCATTTCCACCTTCCCGGCGAGAGCTAAACCGGGAATCCCGCGCCGTTCCAACTCAGCGTCATAGGCTTGCGGCAAAGGGTTGCCAACGTTCTCGTCGCCGGTGTTAAAGAGGGCAAGAACGGGCTTTCGGCTGAGGAAGCCGAACCCCGAAAGCAGGTTTTCTTCATCCGGCGTGAAACTCAGGCTCCGAAGGCTCTGCTCGTTCTCCAGCGCCCCTTGACAGCGCTCCAAAACCGGCTGCTCCTGGGGCTTGCCTTTCTCCTTTTTCAATCTGGCGAGTCTGTTTTCCACGACTGCCAGATCAGCCAAAATCATTTCCGCCAAGAGGTTATCAAGCTCCTTGAGGGGGGCCGCTTCAGGGCCGAAATCTCTGAGCACGAGCGCGATCGCGTCGACTTCCCGCATCTGGGCCAGTAGAGCGCTCGCGGCCTTGAGTCTGTCCTCTTCGTCCGAAGGCGGAAAATCGGTGAAGCGGATCTCGGCATAGGTGGTCTTTTTGGGCTTAAAAATTCGCGCCAGCTCATCGATCCGACGATCGGGAACCTTGATGACGCCGAGATGGATCTCTCCCCGACCCCCGCCCGCGGCTTCCCCAACTCCCGCGCTCAAGCCGGTGAGCATGTTGAAAATAGTCGTCTTGCCGGCGCCCCGCCGGCCAATCAAACCCACTTTCATTCGGATCTCCTTGAGCTCGAAAACAAGAAAATAGTCTAACAGCAAACTGCGCTGGCAGAAACAAGACGGCCCTGATGAATTACGGCGATAATTTTCGCTCCCACCAACCCGCCGCCAGGAACACCAAAAAGAGAAGCAGGTAGCTGACGGCAAAGTCGGGCGCTGTGAAAAGGCCAAACCGGGTTGTTACGCCCGCGGGTGTCAGCTCGTAAGCGTGGATCATTCCGGTTGCGGCAAAAAAAGCCGCGGCGAGGGACCACATTCCGGCGCGGAAGAACTCTTTTTCGATGAGAAAAACGCCGATCGCCGCGAGAATCATCGAGGTGAAAATAAACCCCCTCTCCAGCGAGATCATGCCGTGAATTGCCAGATGCTGACCGAAGGAGGAGGTTCCAACTTCGAAGAGCGATTTTCCCGCCGCCTTGAGTCCCCCTTCCACCATCAGAAGGCCCCAGGCAGCTAGAGCGGGAAAAAGACCGAGCGCTACGGCCGGAGCATGCTCTTTCGGCGTCTCCTGAAATGACTGGGCGACAATGATGATTCCGATATACAGTAAGATGCCTATACCGGCTTCCAACGGGATAAAATGGAGCACGGCGTGAATCGTGCCGGTAAGGCAAATAAAGGTTATAAACAGCCCGTTCAGCGTTGAGTAACCGGAGCGCGCCCCCAGTTTTTTCCAGCCGGGATGACCGATGTAGATCGTTGTGGGAAACGAGCTGCCGAAAAGCGAGGCGACGACAGAGCCGACCCCATTGGCCATAAGCGAAGGAAAAGTCCGGTAACGGTCCCCGGCGGCCTCCGCGCTCTCAATGTTTTGCAGCGAACCCACGACATTAAAGATTCCCATCGGAAGGATAACGGAGAGGTAGTTGAAGAATGCCGGCTGCCAGAGCGCGTCCCACAGGGCATTCCCGGTAAACACCGGCCAAGCCAGAGCAAAGTCCAGATGCCACTGTTTTCCGCCCATTGTTCCCAAGCTCCATCCGAGCGCCGTCCCGACCAGGATGGCGACGAGCCCCCCGGGAAGGCCAAGGGGGAATCTCTGATGAGAAAAATAGGAGAGAAGAATAAGAGCCATGGGGGCCACCGCGATCAAAGGTTGGGAGAAAATCCGGAACGTAAAATCCATTGATATAAAGGTGATGGCGATGCCGGCCAGAGCGGAAAGGAGGGCAGCGCGAGGCGTCATCCGGCGGACTCGTTCGCCGATGAAAGCGCCGGCGATCTCTATGAGGCCACTTAGGAAACAAGCCGCCAAACTGACCTTCCACGCCCATACCGGATCCCGCGTTTCCTGATAAACGGGCAGCATGATGAAAAAGATAAAGGCGAACAAACTGACGGTGTTGATCCCGTAAGGGAGAGCCGTCACATCCTCCCTTCCGGTCTCACGAGCCAGTTGTCGAGCCTGCCAGGCGTAAAATAGATTGCCCAGCAGAATCGAGACTGCGGCGCCGGGAAGAATTCGTCCGAAGATGTAAGAGTCCGGCAGATGGATCAACTCGCGGCAGAGACTGACGATCAAAATGAGTTGGATGACGTTATCGATCATCAAACCGAAAAATCCGTCCAGATCTTTCCGAACCAAAAAGGGATAGTGGAGTGACGGGTGCGCCATAGCCGAATCACGCGGGGAATGCATGAACGAGGGCAATGTACTCAGCCTAACATGCCGGTGTCAAACAGTTTTGAGGAAGGCGGGTTGCTCATAGGGTCCGATGGACAAGAGGCCGAGTTATCCTTATCATGCGATTAAGCAACGAAGGAGGTCGAAGACGAAGGTCCGATGGCTCTTCGAGGTTCAGAAGACTGATCTTCAATCCGGAAGCTATGAACTTTTGGGAAAACATCACAAAACCCATTATAGGGCTTTCGCCCATGGATGGAATTACCGATGGCTCTTTTCGGTTTATCACCGCCAAGCATGGCCAGCCGGATGTTGTATTTACCGAGTTTGTAAACGCCGAGACCGTTTTCTTTGCGCCGCAGACTCTGATGAAAGACCTGACTTATTCCGAGGTTGAGCGCCCCGTCGTCGCGCAGATCTACGGCCATACTCCGGAGGTATTTTACAGGATCGCGCACATTGTGAGCGCGCTCGGGTTCGATGGCCTGGATATCAATATGGGCTGTCCGGCAAAAAAGGTTGCGGCGAAGGGCAGTGGGGCTGCGCTGATCTTAAACCCTGCCCTGGCTCAGGCGATTATCCGAGCTGCCCGTCAAGGCATCAGAGACTGGTTCGAAGGACAAAATCTGGGCGATCTGAAGTTTGATCCCGAGATGATCGAAAAAATCAGGCTGGCGAATCGGTTAAGAACCGGGCTGGAGGAGACTCCCGCGCGACGCCTTATTCCTGTCTCGATCAAGACACGAATCGGTTATGACCGGGTCGTTGTGAGCGAGTGGACGCAAAGTCTACTGGAGGAAAAACCATCGATTATTTCTCTACATGGCCGAACGCTCACACAAAAATACACGGGAACCGCCGATTGGGACGCCATCGCTCTAGCCGTTAGGACAGCGAAAAATTCAGGAACTTTGATTCTTGGAAACGGAGATCTGCGGGACATGAAGGATGTTTGCCGTCGCGTGGGTGAAACCGAAGTGGACGGTGTTCTCCTCGGGCGCTCTGCACAGGGAAATCCGTGGATCTTTAGAACCAAAGATCAAATTAAACAGACTCCATGCTTGACTGGCACGGCCTCATTCCATCACGCGCCCGTTAGTTTGGAAGAGCGATTCAAAGTGATTCTCGAGCATAGCCGTCATTTTGAAAAACAGTGGGGGATCCCTGGTTTTGTGGGCATGCGAAAACATTTGGCCTGGTATTGCAGGGGGTTTGAACGGGCCGCCGAACTCCGGTCTCAGATGGTTCGAGTGAACAGTGCCGCCGAGGTGGCCGACCGCCTTAACAACTACGCCACTTCATCGGGACAAACCTTTCATGACAGGCCGCTCGCCTTCGGAGGTATCGCATGAGCCTGCCGCCGCCGTTGCGTAATGGCTTATGAGACTCATTCTTGCCTCCACGTCTCCTCGCCGGCGTCAGATACTGGAACTTCTGGGATTGCCGTTTGAAATGATCGCTCCCGATTTTGAAGAGCTCGGGTCATCCGATCGCCCCGCGAGGGAGGAGGTTTTGGACTTTGCTCTCGGAAAAGCCGCCTCGGTCGCCAAAGACAACTCGAAGAGCATTGTCATCGGGAGTGACACCATCATTGTCCTGGATGAAAAAAAGATCGGTAAACCTGCCGGGGTAGCTGACGCAAAACAAATTCTCCGCAGACTTTCCGGTAAGACTCATCGCATTTTCACCGGGCTCGTCATCCTTGACGGTTTGGGCGGACCGGGTCTCAGGTTCGTAGAAGAAGTTTTTGTTGAAATGCGCGCCTACTCGGAACAAGAGATTGACGAGTATCTGGCTTGCAACGAATCTCTCGATAAGGCCGGTGCCTATTCCATCCAGGAGGGAGGCCGCGGTCTGATTGAGTACATCCGAGGTGATTATCTTGCCGCGGTCGGTCTCTCTCTAAAGCCGATCGCCAACTATTTAAAAAGCCGGGGCTTCAAGGTTCCGTCAAATGTGGAGCAGCTCTATTCTGACAAAGCCTTTCTAAATTGGCAGAGCTTCTAACCAAAGCAAATCATTCTGCGCCTGAACCATTAAACCCGTCCGCGAGCATTACGGCGAGCTTTTAAATCACTCAAAACTTTGTTCGTTTGGGCCCTGACGATTCGGATTTTGATTTTTACGTCTCATTGGGACATCTATTCGGGCGAGAATGCCCGACGTACCCGATCAATCGTGGCACGTTTGCCCGATTTTTTCGCTTAACAACCCTTTCTGAACTTTGTTGATCAGAGAATTTCGCGATTTTTCAGATACATACGTTTATGTCCGCCCTTGGCATTATCATTGCGTTAGCGGCTGGATCAGCTACTTGCCGGCGAGATAATGATACATCTAGACGAGACACGTTGGTACGTCGCGTACACCAAGCCTTGCAAGGAGAGCCTCGCCCAGTTTTACCTGCGTCTCAAAGGTATAGAAGCTTTCTTCCCTCAACTCGCATTACCCGAAGAGAAGAACAATTTGCGGCGAGTCGTTCCGCTGTTTCCAAATTATCTGTTTGTCAGAATCCAAATCACTAAACAATTTCATTTCGTTAACTGGTCGCCGGGAATCAAGCGTTTGGTAGGCGTTGAAGGGGTTCCCGCTCCGCTTGATGATGCGGTGGTCCGGTTTCTCATGCAACAGGCGAGTCCGCAGGGAGTTATTCAAGGCCGATCTAACTTGAGGGTGGGTCAGGAGGTCAGGATCAAGAGCGGTCCGTTCCAGGGGCTTGTTGGCATTATTCAGGAGTCGCCTGACTCCAGAGAGCGAGTCAAGGTACTCCTCAGATTGCTGAATAGGCCGATCAGGGTTGAGATTCCCGTTCGCTTTGTGGAAAGCGGATGGGTCATAGGCAGACCTGAGCTTCACGGCGCAAGCCTCCGGTCCAATTGCTAACGGCTGAGATCCGAGCCGTTTAGCTGCCACAAAATATTGAGGAGAGTAGGGTGGCTACCCTGGTGGGCGGAGCTATATCAATTTGCGGACACACTCCTTCCGACGCTCAAAACGCTTCCTGACGGTGCCCGCCCATCCCGCAGGCCAGACCAAAGATTCTCCTTGTAAGTAAAGGCTCTTTTGTTGTAAGTTTTTATTGTGGGGTGGTTTTCGCGAGGCACCGGTTTTAAGGAAATTGCAAGAGTCCTTTCCTTTCTGATCCTTTCTTTTTGGTCTGCGAGTGAAGGCCACGCGCGTTTCTCGAGTCGCTTCTCGTTATCTGTCGGCGAGGAGTACAACGACAATATATTTTTTTCAAAGCGGAAAGAGCACGATTTTGTCACCACGATCACTCCGACTTTGAGCTTTTTTTACACACTGCCGGTCGAATTAACTCCGGTTTTCACCTTGAATCTCGCCCCCTCCGGCCAAATTTTCGCGCGCCATAGCGACCTAAACAACTTCGGTTTTGACCAGAATTTCACGGCAAGCACGGGCTATACTTACAGATATTCTCCCAGGCTTAGTTTTCATCTCTCAGATTCCTTAAGCCAGCTTGGATCAACTCGAACGACAGGGGTTGCCGGGCAGGACGTACTACAGGGCGTCCGGACGCCGACAACACTTCCGCCACAGGGAGGAATCGACCCCCGGCCTCTCTCGCAGAGATCGGGGGATCTAATTTCGAGTGGGAAGACGCTGACAAATTTGTTTTCGCTCCAGGGCACTTATCTCTACGCGCCTGATATTACCTTCACGGGAGGCTATTCGACTGTCTTCGCCACGTTTTTAGATGAGGGCGGCAGAGACGTTTCGCATTCGATAGGTGTCAGAGGGGTGTACAATTGGCGCCAGGCTCACAATATTCACGCCGGCTATACTATGAGCATTATTAGCGCTCGCAACGGAGACGACAGCGTCGTTCATAACTTTGACGTCGGCGACGACTATTTTAGCACTTACACGATCAGACTTACCCCCACACTGACGGTCGCGGCTTCCACGGGAATAGGTTTCAACGCGGGCAGCAGCGGACCCCGAGTCGTTAACAATACGAACATCACCGTGCAGCAGCTTTGGGAGAGAGCAACGCTCGCGGCCGGCGTCCAGAAAGGCCTGACCGCCAGCTACGGAATTTCAGGTCCTTCCGATACCACCTCTTTCTTCACGAGCTTTATTATTCGATTGACGGAGCGCCTCACCGGAACGGCAGGGGTCGATTACTCGCTTTTCGATACAGACGACGTGAACTTCAATACATTTCAAACTCACGCAGGTTTGCAGTACTGGATGACGAGCTGGCTCTCATCGAATCTGAGGTACAGTTATCGCTGGATAGATTCGGGAGCTGGGGCGACCAGCACGGATCTGCTGGAGCGCGGCAAAGTCAGCGGCAACAGCGTGAACCTGACATTTACGGCTCACTTCGATCTCTGGCCGAATTTTGGGTTGTCCAGGGGAATCACTTCGCCGTACCTGACCCCGGTGATCACCCGCCAGGTCCCTCCTCCGGTTGTGACTCCAAGCCCCTTCCCTCCTCCCTTTGTGACCCCGACTCCGTCCCCCAGCCCTTGAGGTTGGTAGCCCTCCGGCGTTTACAGC
>JACQUW010000189.1 GCA_016210115.1 Deltaproteobacteria bacterium
AAAAAACTTTTTTCGGAACCATTTTTCACGCACTCTAACACGACAAAGCTGAGCCGACAAGACAATTTCTTCGGCGGAGGAGATTTTATTTAAGAACCGCTCAAGAAACGTGGTCAGACTTTGCATTTTGACTCTTTCCCCACTGATGGTCGCTGGCAAGCCTAGGATTACCGCGCGACAAAGCCAGCCTCTCGCTCAGAGAAAGCCTGGAAGAATCCGACAACCTTCCCGAATCCGATGTTTTTCGCCCAGGAAATCGTTGAAGACCTCGAAGCCGCCTCAAGGCAAATATGGGACAGCCTCTGCCTTACAAGACGGCGCGAAATAACCGATAATAGCTCTTATGCCACAAATACGGCATAATCTTGTATGAGAACACCTGAGCAGGTGAAGTGCGATCGCTGCCCCAGCGTCGCGCTAAAGAGGGAAAATTTGGCTTCACTTTTTGCGGCGGCGCTATTTTTTGACGGGATTCACTTTTTTATTTCCGGCACCGCGCTTCGCGGTAAGATCGTCGGGTTTATTGGCGAGAAACCGTTTCAGGGTCTGTTCTCGCTGCTGTCATTGATCGGGATCGTCTGGCTGTCTCTGGCCTACGGGCGGGCTGAATACGTCCCGCTCTGGGGAGAGCCTCAGGCGCTTCGGCCATTCGCACTGGTCGTGATGTTGGTCGCGTTTATCTTTGTGGTCCTCGCGTTCACCACCCCGAACCCAACGGCAGTCGGAGGTGAAGCTTTACTGGCTGAAAACGAGCCGGCGAAGGGCATCCAGCGAATTACCCGGCATCCTTTTCTTTGGGGCGTCGCTCTTTGGTCCCTTACTCACCTGGTGTTTAACGGCGATCTCGCTTCTTTGATCTTCTTCGGCAGTCTTCTCATTCTGGCGGTGGGCGGGCCTTTCTCGATCGATCGAAAACGAGAAAAATCTTCCGGCGATGCATGGAAGCGATTTGCTACGATCACGTCCAATGTGCCCTTCTTAGCGCTGATACAGGGTCGCAACTCGTTAAAGATCGACGAGCTGGGATGGCGGGGTGTGATTCTGGCCCTGGTGCTTTACGCTTTGTTTCTTTACCTTCACAAAACTTTTTTCGGCGTCTCGCCGTTGCCGGCATAAGCGGAAAGATAAGAGATAACGGCCGGAAGGTATTCTCACGCCGAAGGAATATCAGCCGATCCCGGGAAAGAGGGGGCTCTCTTGGCCCCCTCTTCTCGTCTTTTCGCCACTTGGCTCTCAGTCGCGCTCGTAGTTGTAGTATCTGTCGCGCTCGTAGTATCTATCACGTCTCGAATAGCTATAGACGTCATAGAGCGCGCCCGCTGCCCCTCCGACCCCGGCGCCGATCATCGCGCCTTTTTCCACGGTGACGCTCGTCCCTGCTCCGATGGCGGCACCCGTCGCGCCGCCTATCGCAGCGCCGGTTAATGTTCCGCAGCCGGCGGCCGTCGCAGCCAATAGTGATACGGCTGCAACGCGAGCCAGTATTCCTTGTTTCAAGACTGATCTCATTTGCCTACCTCCCGGTTAAATTTCGCATCTCGCGAGGTGCTTTAAGAAAAAACGGCGCCGGAGCTCCGGCGCCGTTTTTCTGTTGAGAGAGACTGTCTCAGCTTTCTTCTCAGTTAATGCGCTATTGCTGCGCTTTGCTCTGAGCAGCCGAGTTTTCGATGCCGAGCGCCTGCTTCGTCGCAGTATCTAATGTCCCGGTTGCGCTAAGTCCCTGAGTCTGTTGAAAATCTCTAAGAGCGGCCTGAGTTTTTGGCCCGATAATCCCATCAACCGGTCCGGGGTTATGCCCTTTTTGCTTCAAGGCCTGTTGAGCTTTTTTCACGTCATCTTTTTTAAGGGTGCCCGCGCCCATTTCGTATCTCTGTGAATGCATCTGCCAGGTTGTCGATGGTTCCCCCTCTCCCGGAGGCGACCCGTGCATGGGGGTGTCGCCACGCGCTATCACTCCGGATTGCGATTCTATTCCGCTCTGAACTCTACCAGCCATGGCTCCTGATTCTGTTCCACCCTGAACGCTTCCTTCAAAAGTTCTTGACTGCTGCTCAGTCTTAAGGCTTCCCTGAGCCGAAGCAGATCCCTGCGACTGGATCTCGCTTCCGGCACCTCCAGCTAAGGACCCGGACTGCGACTCGTCCGGCTCGCTCTCCGCGCTTTCGGCCATGGATCCGGAGTGCATCTCAGTCTCAGCGCCTCCTTCGAGAGATCCTGTCCGGGGCTCAGTCGTTGTGTCGCCGAGCGATCCTTGCTCACGGGTCTGCTGCTGTTTATCAGTTTGCGCCTGTTTCTCTGGATGCCACTGACTTTCTGATTGACTGTAAGACTCCGTCGACTTGGTTCCTCCTTCGGCCTGCGCCCAAGTCGGCGAAAAACCCAGTATTAGGGCGGTGCTTATCGAAATAGTCGATAAGAACACGTCACGATATTTCATATTGTTCCCCCTTTCGAAAAAGATTTTGGAACCGAGAGATGCAGTCTCTCTCAAGAAGCATTAGGTGGCAAAGAGCGTGCCAAGGCGGGCCGCGTCAAGTATTCATCTGATTGAGACGGTTTTTATTGGCGAAGAATTCCGCTTGCAGGAAATAGCCTGCAGCTTGAAGTCGGGGCATTGAATAGCATTAGGGGAATTCTTCTACCCGCTCGGGCAGAGGGGAACAAAGACCGAAGAAATGGCGATATGCAGGGACAAACAAGGACAAGACCCCCACACGCGGGCGGCTGTAGGCACATCTGTTTTGCTATAAGATTCGCCCGCTTGCAGAGCGATCTTTAGGTGGGATAGGATTTGATATGCCTGGCGTTCCTTCTGAGATCGTTGCCATCAACAGCCTTGCCGATCAAAAACCATCTCAGCTAGACCCGACTGTTCGCGCGCTGGGTGTGGTTAGCCTACTGAATGACTTCTCAAGCGAAGTCGCAGTCAGAACCTTGCCGTTGTTCTTAGCCAATGTGTTGGGGGTTAGGACAACGGTTATCGGACTGATCGAAGGGATAGCTGAAAGCACTGCCACTTTACTTAAGCTCGTTTCCGGTCATCTATCGGACCGCATCGGCCGCAAAAAAGCTTTGGCCCTCTGGGGCTATGGTCTATCGAATTTCACCAAACCACTTCTCTACTTTGCCGCCTCGTGGGGAGTGGTGCTTGTCGTGAGATTCCTTGATCGGGTCGGTAAAGGCATCCGCACGGCGCCGCGGGATGCTTTGATCGCCGATGTGACCGCGCCTGGAATGAGAGGTCGCGCATTCGGGTTTAATAAGGCAATGGATAAGGCGGGAGCGGTGATTGCATTGCTTGTTGCGGCGGCCGTGGTCTACCTGAGCCAGCGGGATGCAGTCTCGCTCACCCGGGAAAGCTATCAATGGCTTGTGCTCCTTGCGGTATTTCCCGGGCTTGCTGCGGTTGGCGTGCTGGCAAAATGGGTCAAGGAGCAGCCGAAGCCCCTAAAAGCGGCGCCAAGCTTGAGTTGGTCGCAAATGGATGGTCGCTTCTGGGCATTCATCGCCGTGCTCACGATCTTCACGCTCGGAAATTCCAGCGATGCGTTTCTCATGCTCCGGGCGCAGACGGTTGGCTTGTCAACAGTTGAAATCTTTCTCGTTGTGGCTTTGTTCAACCTGGTGGTTACTGCTACCTCGACCAAGGGTGGCGCGCTCTCCGATCGTCTTGGCAGGCGGGGCTTAATAGTTTCAGGATGGCTTATCTATGCAGCGATTTATTTTGGTTTCGCTGTTGCGTCGGCTGGGTGGCACGTCTGGGTTCTGTACGCCGGGTATGGCCTTTACTACGGCGCCTTTCTGGGCGCCTCGAGCGCCCTCATTGCGGACCTGGTGCCCGACCATCTGCGCGGCACGGCTTATGGAATCTTCAACGCGGCGCTCGGCGTGGTTTCGTTTCCGGCGAGCCTTCTTGCGGGAGCGCTCTGGGATTGGTACGGTCCCGCTGCTCCGTTTCTGGCAGGAGGGGCGCTTGCCTTTCTGGCAACCATAGGCCTTCTCATGATTCCATTACGCCGGTGATGCACGGTTTGTTTGTTGCCTTTCACAACCCGAGGGGAATCGATATGGCTAACTTGTATTATAAGGATCGACTGATTATCGCTCACGCTTCGATAAATCCAAGCGTGAAGCTTTGGAGTCCGGGAGCTGAAATCACCTGGAAACGAGATGGCCAGCGGTTCTCGCATACGATCGGTGGCCTGACGGATAAATTCGGAAGTTGTGAGGAAGCGGAGAGGTTTGTGATCGGTCTCGCCAAAGCATGGATCGATGCCGACTCGTAACCTGACGCGCGCCGGACGAGAGAGGTGCCATGAGGAATCCCGGAGGTCTTTGATCAGATTCGAATTCTGCGGAAGGGAGAAAATCTATGAAGCTTTCTGTAAAGGGATTAACCTATGCAGCGGCCATAGTTTGGGGGCTCGGGTTTTTGTTCGTCGGCGTGGTCAACTGGCTGTGGCCCCCTTATGGAGGCGCATTCCTTGAGGTCATGGCCTCGATCTATCCGGGATACAGGCCGATGGTAGCTCTCGGAAACGTCATCGTGGGAACTCTCTATGCCGTTCTCGATGGGGCGATCGCAGGCGCTCTGTTTGCCTGGATCTACAACTCTTTCGCAAGATAATCGTCAGGACAATCGGAATGGGTTCCGAATCGGTAGGGGTGACCGGCCGGTCGCCCCTACGATCTATTTAGAATCGAACAACGATACAAGATAATTCCATCGTCCCCTGACGGTGGCATCGCGGGCCCTTTTTAGAATCGCGGCGGGGATCGCTATCGGTTTTCCAATCGATAGCGCGAGCATATTCCACCTCGCCTGCTCCTCGAGGGCAATGGCTCGCAATGCGGCCTCTTCAACGGAACGGCCGACCACCACGACGCCGTGTCCTTGGATCAAACAGATATTTCTGTCCCTCAGCGTTTTTGCGAGCGCCTTTGCCTGTTCTACGGTATAGATAAGCTCGGCGGTTTTATGGACCGGCAGCGGCTTTCCCTTTTCACCAAACACCTGTTTCGACAAGATGGGATGATAGATCGGAACGAGCGGTCTTCCGGCGCAGGCAAAGGCGGTTGCCAGAGGCTGGTGCGTGTGAATTACCGCCTGGACATCCTGCCGGCTTTTGTAAATCTCCGTATGCATGAAAGTCTCGCTGGGCAGATCCCAATCCGCGTTTTCCAGCTTCGCGCCCTCGAGACTCACCTTCATGATGTGCTTTGCTTGCAGACGAGACATGGACCCCACCGAAGCGTGGCGGCCCTTAATGTACATAGAATCTCCTTGACGCCAACTGACATGCCCAAGGAAATCGAAATTCTCGAGCTCTCTTGCCAACAACCGCGAAGCCAGCGCAACGAGCTCCTTAACCTCAGTTTCATCCGCCATGTTCAACGTACCTCCGTTTGGTTTTGATCTGGACTACTCATTCGACGGGTAAGGGTGCTCATAATTCTGCGTGCGGTATCCCGAGAGTTCCTGTTGGGCGGCCGTCACCAGGCTCGGCTCGGCCAGCAAATCAATAGCCGTCCAGGCAAGGCATTTGGAACCGAGCATCATCGCATCGTGCGCTCCGGGAGTAATCGGCAGCGCGATCGCCTGTGCCCGGTCATGCGTTGTGTGAAGGCCGCCGTAGCCCATACCGATGTGGATGGTTCCGGCCGGAACCTCGCGACTGACATTTCCCAGATCTGTCGAAGAAAACTTGAGTCCCTTGAGCGAGCGCTGTGCTGAAAGAGCCGGCGGCTCGACTTCAATTCCCAGCGCCCTCAGATTGCGCTCGAAAAGCCGCGCCAGGACCAGATTCGGTATTCCGTCGGCATAGGTATGCGCGCGCTTTGCGAAGGAAACTTCTGTCCCGGTCGCCGCCGCAGCGCCCTGGGCGCAGGCCTTGATCTGATTGACGACTTCTTCCATCATCGAGAGCCTGCGAGCGCGCACGTAGAAACGGAGCTCGGCCTCCACAGGCATGACGTTGGGCGCTTCTCCTCCCTCGCTGATGACGTATTGGACTACGACGTCCGGCGGGAGCCGGCGTTGGAGCGCCCAAACCGATGTCAACGTCATGACCGCCGGATCTACGGCATTGACGAGATCGCGCGGATTCTCGGCGGAACGAGCGCGCCGGCCCTTGAAGCGACATTTGAAATGCTCCCGGGCGAACGGTTTGCTCCAAACCTGAAAGCGATCCGAAGGGTGTATCATGATCGCGGCGTCGACATCCCTGAATACGCCCGCCGCGAGGAGATTCACCTTGCCCCCGGCGCCCTCGGGATAACCCTGCTCCGCGGGGCAGCCAATGATGCAAATATTGCCGGGCAAGTCATTCGAGATTTCTTTTAAGGCGGCCGCCACGCCGACACACGCGGCGGCAATCAGATTATGGCCGCCGGCCTGATCGACTTCCGGTAGCGCATCGTACTCCGCCAGAATCGCAACGGTCGGACCGTTGCCCGCGCCCGCCCGGGCAACAAAGGCGGTCTCCATCCCCGCGGCGGGAATCTCGACGCCATAGCCAAGACTCCTCAGCTCCTCGGCCAAACGCTGCGAGGCCTTGAATTCCTGGTAACCCAGCTCCGGGTTTGCATGGATGAATCGGCTGATCTCCTCCATGCGGGGCCGGTCCGCATCCAGTTGTTTCGCCACTTTAATTTTTAGCGAGGATAGCTCTTCAGGCTTCATGTCATTTCTCCAAATACCAGCCTATGGGGGTTGTCCACAAAAAGACGGCGAATCGTCTCCTCGCTGATTCCCATGACCAGAAGTCTTACAATGAAGATTCGCATGCCTTCGGCAGGATGCGTTCCCCAGATGGACCCTTTGTCCGAACCGCACACGATCCGCTCATGGGGCACGCGCTCGAAGATCGTCAACACTTCCTTTGGATCAACCGAGCGCTGCTCAATGGCAGAGCTATAATAGATGCCGAGCATGGCGCCGGCCCGGGCAATCTCTTCCATCTGGTCAATCGTCATCCGCGTGTTGGCCTGCTGAGGATGATCGATGAGTATCCGCTTGATGCCCGCGCTCTTGGCCGCCTCGACGAGGGCGAATCGCTCTTCGGTGGACTGATGGGAGATGGAGAGGACCAGGTCGTGTTCCGCAATGGTACGGAGCACTTCATGAACTTCCGGCAAAACTCGCCCTGAGTCATCCATAACCTTGAGACCGCCCTCTTTTCCCTCGACTCTTCTGTCATGCCACGCATCGAGGGTCGGCGTCCAAACGAACCGTCCTCCGAGGGCCGCAGAGGCCCGTACGGCTTCGGGGTTCCAACCTCCAACCGAATAGTTGAGACAAACCCCTCCTGCGATCCGGATCTTCTTGACGTTTCCCGCCTCCGCATATTCGTCCGCGAGTCTCTGGATCAACGTCGCAGACCGGGCGGTATCCCCGGCGTGGGCTTTCGACGCGAACCCGGCCATTCCCCACTCCATGAATTGCCTGGCATTGTCCCAATCGTCGAAAAAACGGCCGATTGACGTGTCGGGCCCGGAGTGAGCGTGAACATCGAAGACATCGGCAAGGAGCTCCAATACTTTGGCCTTAGTGATTTTTGCCGAGCGGCGCAGGGCGGCTCCTGATTCGCGCGCATGGCGGACCTTCTCAGGCTCCAGCGACGCCTCTTCCTGTTTGCTCGCCATTTAAACCTCCGGTACTGCATAAGTTCTCTTCCAGTGACGGTTATCGAAATTCGACAAATCTCTCCTGGCCCCTCTTTTCCAAAGTTTTCCAAAGAGGGGAACTCGCAGTCGAAAGAGAGAAATTCCCAAATTCCACCTTCTTTTTTGGATTATCCCCTTTGAAAACCTTTGAAAAAGGGGGATGAAAGGGGGATTTGAATTTTTTCACAGCCATTAAGGGGAGGGTGATTTATGTCAACATATTTGCTTTCACTATAGCCGTACCAGCGGGAGAACTTCATCGATAAAACGGCGGACCTGTCCAACCTGGTTATGTGAGGTGAAGCGCAGAACCGGAGTTGTGATGCCCATGTCGATCCAGGTTTGAATCAAACGAGCGCACTCTGCGGGCGGGCCATGCGCCAGCCATGATTGGAGAGTGCTTTCTGCCGGCCATCCCGGCGAGTAGTAATGATCAAAGTAGAAGCGGGATTCGTCATGGGCTGCCCTTTTATCTTCGTTGATGTTGACCATGCCGTGAAGGGCCGTCTCGAAATTCCCGAGGTCTTTTCCCACCTCACGGGCGAAGTTTTCTATCAGGCCCCAGTACTCCTTGAAGACCTCCGGTTCGCAGCCGGAGCTCGCGACCATGTAACCGTCTCCGTAAGTGACCACCCTTCGCATCGCTCGTTCAACGCCCTTTTTCGGAGTCACGGCGATCCAAATGGGGCAGGGCTTTTGAACGGGTTTGGGCAGGATCGCATACCGCTCCAGGTCATAAAACCGTCCCTTGAAGTCGATCTCTCGATCACTCCACATTTGCCGCAAGAGCTTGATGCCTTCCACCAACCGCGGCACACGCTCCTCTCGTTTCGCTCCGAAGGCCGCGAGCTCGCGCTGATCGCCACCCCCTATGCACACGCACAAGACGGTTCGGCCCTTCGAGAGTTGATCCAACGTCGCCCATTGAATTCCCAAGAGAGCGGGGTGGCGGACCGGGAAGCTGGCCATGCAAGCGGTGCCGAGACGAACTCGCCGGGTGCGGGCCGCGACCGCGCCAAGCATTACCAGGGCCTCAAGTCTCGGCTTGTGAATCAAACTTTCGCCGAACCAAACCGATTCGAATACGCCGGACTCCTCAGCCAGTACCGCGGCACTTAAGATTTCATCGATCGTTGTCAAACCAAACAAAGGTCCCCGGTTGGGAAGGCTCAAACCCCATCTTATCGGTAAGCGGCGCATTCAGGTTTCCCCCTCTGCTATTTGTTCCTCGCCGATGAGAATGATGTGGCGAGGTAAAATGGCGATCGTCACTGTTTGCCCTCGCTCAAAAACGATATCCGGATGCGTTTTGGCCCTGGAAATTTCACCGCTGTCATTTTCTTCGAGTCCTCCCACCGGGCGTAACGTGGTCGTTTTTCCGCAGCCGCTCGGCCCGAGCAAGAATGCGAATTCTCCTTCCTATGCCGAAGCTGATCTGGTCGACGGCGCGGATATCGCCGAATTGCTTGCCCAAGTTAGTAACGCTTACGATTGCCATCGCGCTTTTCAAGCTGCGGCCGGTTTATTTCCGGGCGGAGAATCCCATGCCGCTCCCGGTGATTTGCGAACTACCAGCCGTTGAAGCGCCGACAGGATGACCAAAAGGAGCAGCGTCGTAAGGGCCAAGACGCTCACGACCTGTACACGCCCCTCCGCCCAGTAACGGAGCATGGCGACCGTCAAGACTTCCGAGCCGTATCCGTAAAGCAAAACGGCCGTGCTCAGATCCCTAAGGACCGCATAAGCGAAGAAGACCCCCGCCGCGAGGATTCCGGGGCGAATCAGGGGTAGCAAAACGTAGCGACAATTTTGCCCCCAGGAGGCGCCGTGAATTCTGGCGCATTCTTCAAGCTCGTGATGGATTTGAACCAGACTGCCCGTAACGGCGCGCACTCCGAGGGGGAGCCCCTTGATGAGAAAACTGATCAGTAGAATCCATAACGTTCCGTACAGGACCGAATAGCCGGGTAACATGAGCACGGCCCATAACATCCCGACGCCAAGAACGATCCCGGGCAGAGTCCACGGAAGCCAGCTCAGAAGGTCGAGCATGCGCCTGCCCCAAAATTTTGTGCGGGTTGCGGCATAGGCGATCAAAACGGAGAGGAGGATACCTATGAACGCGCCCAAGAGAGCCAGGAGGGTCGTATTGTACAAGGAGCGGATGACAACTTCGTCCATGAACGCCGTCCGGTAATGACGAAACGTTATGAGCTCCCATCGGTACACGCCCGGGATCGAAGAGACTGAGTTTGCGACAAGCATCGCGATGGGGAGGGCGCCATCCAGCAGAAAATTGAGACTGCAAAACGCAAAAGCCGGCCAGCGCCAGTGATGGAGCTTGAATGGATGAGGATTATAGCCGCGCCCGGTAATGGTGAAAAATTGGCGCTCGCCGAGGATGCGCCACTGCGCAAAGACGAGAAGCAGCGTAATGACGATCAGCGTTACGCCCAGGGCCGCAGCCAATCCATACTGGGGAGGGTCGCGAAACGTGACCGCCCTGTGGATTTCATTCGTGAAGACGTAAATCTTCACCGGAGACCCCAAGAGAACGGGGGCTTCGAACGCTTCCAGGCCACGGATAAAGGAAAGTACAAACGCGCCCAGCAACGCGGGAGCGATCATCGGCAGCGTGATGCGAAAAAAAGTCGTCAACAGTCCCGCCCCGCACGTCCGAGCGCTCTCTTCCAATGCCGGGTCAAGTCCGCGAAAGGCTCCAACGGTCAAGAGGTAGATGAAAGACGCGGATCCGAGAGTCATTATAAAGATAATCCCGCCATAGGAGTAAATGTTGAGGAGCGGCTTTTCGAATCCGAAAATAAATTGGAGGAATTGATTGATCAGGCCGTTGTAAGGATTGGCCAGGTGAATCCATCCGAAGATGGAGAATAGGCCGGGAATGAAGAAAGGAACCGGTATCAAAACTTCGATGAGGCCCCTGAAAGGCATATCGGTTCGAGTGACCAGCCAGGCCATGCTTACGCCCCAGATCAGAGCCAGAAATGTCTTGCAGGTCGCGATGTATACGCTGTTCCAGAGGACTCGGTAAGTTTCCGGGCTGGAGTAAGCTTCAATGTAAGTTTGCAGCGAGAGGGAGCCGGGATCTCCCGGCGGAGCCCCCCAAAAGCTCCCTATGGCAAGCAGCAGGAACGGGGGCAGTACGAGAATGCCGGTCAAAACTAATAGCCCTGACCAAAGTAGACTAGAAAGACGCATGCCGGGATTCTTTACTGCGAGTTTCCGCGAGTTTCGCCTGGATTTCACCGAGCTTCACCTGGCGCGGCGTGCGCATGATGAAAAGGAGGCTTGCAAAAAGTCCGCTTTTGCCGCTGCGTGTCCGGACTGTCTATGACTCAACGCAGGCTCGCGCACAAAGGCGCTCTACCTTACGCCATAAATTTTTTCTGCAAGCCGAAAACTTTTGTTTCGCTCTGCCGCCGACTCGACAGTCGGTCTGGGAAGCATCCTCACATGGTCCAGCGACCATTCCGGCTGTGTCGAGGGCGCGCCCTTTCGAACCGGGGCGTGATCCTCGCCAAAAATCCGTTGCATTTCTTCAGACAATAGAAAATCGATCCAGAGCTTGGCGGCATTCGTCCGCGTCGCGTTCTTGACAAGTCCTATTCCCATAACCGTATAGGTAACGCCCTCCCGCGGGGCTACCCATTTCACTTTCGCGCCTTTGAGCGTCTTGATGGCGTCCACATCGACCGGGAAGCCCAAGGGAAACTGGCCGGCAGTGATCGCCGCCTCGATCTGCTGATAGGTTCCTGTTCCGACGAACAGCGGCTTGTTTTTCGCGAGCGCCTCGTGAAAAGCCTCTCCGAGCTCCGGCACTCTTAAAGTGCTTTGAAACCAGCTCTGCCCGGCTCCGGCCGAGCGCGGATCGTCCATAAGAATTTTGCCTTGCCAGAAAGGATCTCCCAGATCCCGCCACGCCTTCGGCTCCCTTCCCGCGGGTACGGCGGCAGTGTTGACGAGGATGCCGCGTAAGTTCACATGGATAGGGCTAATCGGCACTTTGGGAAGCTCCATGACTTCCGCGACCTCATCTCGAACAGTCTTGATCGATGGCGGCAGCCAGTTTTCGAGCCCGCCGTCCTCCCACAAAGCTGGAAGCGACGTGGCGCCGGCGAATGCCACGTCCGCGATATAACGTTTTGCGCGTCTTTCAGTATTGACGCGCTCACGCACTTCCCGGCTTCTCATGTACAGAATCTCCACCTTGAGGCCGTACTTTTTACGAAACAGGGATTGCGCCTTATCGAAAGCCTCTTTAGAGCCGCTTGTGCCGTAATGGACGACCTTACCCTCCTTTTTGGCAGCTTGGACAATACTCTCCAGCGATGGGCCCTGAGCTGCAACCGGAAATGCGCCGAGAAGGAGAAAAATCGCACATCCGGGTAGAGCGGTTTTTATCGTGTCAATGGGCCTCGAAGCTAATCTGATCAATGATTTCATAAGAGTACCTCCTGGCGTTTAGCACCATGGGGACGGATCTCTTTAAGAGCGTCACTATGCCTATAATCGGCCGCTGAGGATGTCAAGTGTGCTTCCTCCGAAAGCCGTTTCCTCAGGGGGAAGCCCTTCCGGCCGCGGCCGATGGGCAGGTTGCCATGAGTTTAGGGCAACGCAAGACTTCATGGCTATTCCCCGAAAGCGGTTTCCTCAGACGCAGCCAATAAGGGCTTCACGGCCGCGAAATGGATCTGGACCCTCGATAAAAACATTCGGGAGTGACGGTTTATCCCGAAGGCGTGCTTCGAGCCTTCTTCAAAAGGGCAACTCTCTCGTCGTTCCCGCGAAAGCGGGAACCCAGGTTTTTCGCCGGACGCCGATACCCCTCTCTTGCACCCTCGGAACCGAAGCATGGCTTTCATGGTCAAGGGCGACCCCAATTCATGAACATTCCTCCGAAAGCATCCCCTGAGTTTTGGTCGAAGGGTCGTTCAGGGAGACGCCTCCCGGCGCGTGAGAATGATCCTCCTCGGGTGGAGACGGGGCAGTGGCGCGTTCCCAGTAACTGGCATCTTGCTCTTTTAACTGGTAAATTCCTGGCAGGCTGCTGGAAAGACGATATGTTTTGTCGGCTGGATTGCTTCCTACAGTGTCATTGGCTCGTTTGTCTTTCGCCCGGTCGTAGGAGCCGTTGATGCCTCACTTTCATGTCCGTATAAATTGATGGTTTCTTTTTATTCGCTCGTCTCGGCTTCCCTACTCTCGAGCTTTTTGCTATCCGGCTGTTCCCCGCTATACGTGATTCGCGCCGCGTATGAGGAGGGGAAAATCCTATGGCGGCGCGAGCCTATAGAGGCAGTTCTGCAAAATCCCGACCTCGATCCCGGGCAGAGAGAAAAGTTCAAACTTGTCCTGGAGGTGAGGGAATATGCGCGCGAGCGGCTGAAAATGAACGTCGGAGGAAGCTATGCCAGCTACTCGTATGTGGATCGGCCTGCGCTTACCTATCTGGTCTTGGCTGCGGCAAAAACCGAACTGACTCCCTATACCTGGTGGTTTCTCTTTGTCGGCCGCGTTCACTACAAAGGTTTTTTCAGCGAAGAGGCAGCCAAAGCCGAGGCAGACTCCCTGGCAAACCGAGGCT
>JACQUW010000184.1 GCA_016210115.1 Deltaproteobacteria bacterium
CACCCGCACAGCTTCAGCCAGCATTCGGTCCGCATTCCCTTCCTCCATGACGGTACACGCCATCGTGACATCGAAGCGGCTATCCTCGAAGGGAAGAGCCTCTCCGTTGCCTTCCCGCAATTGTATGATACTTTCGATGCCTTCCTTCCTCACGACGGCCGCCGCCTCCCGGAGCAAGTATGGATTGATGTCAACACCGGTAATCGGGTTTGCTCCGTTGGTATGCCGGGCCAGCCAGCGCAGGATAACCCCTGACCCACAGCCCACTTCAAGGACCGTCTGCCCGGGTCGCAGGCGCGTCTCATCTACCAGACTTCGCACAACGCGCAGATACCCCTGCGCACGAGCTTCGAGGAGAGCTACCGCGCCTAGCGCCGGGCCACCGACGGTGATCGTGCAATAGCGCGCGCTGAGCAGGGGAAGCAGCGGTTGCCATTGAGAGGGAGCGAGTCCGAGTGGAAACAGGAACAGAGGGGGGCCAGATCCGCGAATGCTGTAGGAGATGCCGACGATCTCGCCCTCACCTTCGTCGAAGGCTACCTCTTCAGGTCTTTGTTGCCGTTCGATGAACTCCGTTATGGCGTCGCCAACCTCGTTCGCGCGGTCCGCAATCACATCTGCCCACAACGGACTGAAGTAATGAGGGAGGTTTATTAACGTCGTGCCCGGCAGGCTTGCCACGGCTCGGTGTACCTCTTTGGCAGGTTGGCCCTGATCACCGGTGATGACCAAAAGCCGCGAGGCATACGGACGAAGAGCATCGACCGTCATCCCCCAAGGGCAGACAAGGGTAAGGGACGAAACGATGTCCGGATGTGAGGTGACAAGGCCAGTCCAGTCGGCGGACATACAGGCCGCAAAGTGGGCCCGCTCAATCCCTAAATGCTGGAGCAATTGGATGATACGTTCTTCAACCGAATGACTTGCCTGTGGAACCATCTTAGATTTCTCCTGCTGTAGGCTGAAATTTTATAGGGTTATGGCCGCAGGATGCAATTGAACGCGTCAGCGCAATCTGGCCGCGGAGCGCTTCACCATCTCAGGCCACCGTTGTGGTAGGTGATCTTCTCCTTGGTCTCCCGCCTCAGTGGTCACCTGAAAACCGGCCAACGGATGGAGCCCGAGACCACGTTGTTCTACCTCTTTGCCTCCTGGTTCGGCAAGTCCATTTTGGTGCGCCAACTCCGTGGGCCGCATTTGAGAACGTGACCGTGATGGAGGAGGCGGTCGAGCATTGCGGCGACGGCGGCGCTGTCACCCAGGAGCTTTCCCCAGTTCTCCACAGGACGGTTGGAAGTCAGAAGTGTGCTGAGGGACCCAAGCATCGCGGTGCTGAATCCTGGACAACGATTGAGGGCCACTTCCTTTTTGGTGGCAACTTCTTGCTAACTTCACGTTTGCACAATTGTGCAAACGTGAAACTATGCGAAAGTGTTCTTGAGGGCCTGGAGATCTCGGCGAATTTCAGAAGATGTGGCTAGGAAAACTGTCACGAAGACCTGTTTGACGGCAAGCCGCCTCTCTCCGTGAGTCGACATGGTCCGACGGCTGCTGCCGGACTAGCCGCACGCTTTCAAAATGAAGTTGACACGATAGCTCGTTGTCGAATACGATCCGGCCGAGCCGCGGTGGTGTTCGCTTCAACACCATCGCAGGTTCAGGCAGTAAGAAACCTGGACTCCCGCGGATAAAGTAAGACGAGGGGGAATCGAAATGGCACCCTCACCTTGCTCCTCTCCCGTCGAGGGAGAGGAAAGCAGAAGGAGTCAATCTCAAGCTTCCTGCCTTTGCCTGATGCATGACTTCACGAGTTTAGCCGACGCCTTTGAGATCGTGGAATAGTGCGGAAAATCCCATGATGGAGTGCGAGGGGAGTACCATGGAGCTTACACAAAATTCGAAATCTGCCGCCGGCTTTTCATCAGAAGCAAAACCGGTGGCGGCGCACCGGCTCCCCAAATCGGGCACACAACGGATTCCCAGCGTTTGCCAGATGTGCGTCAACACTTGTGGGATCGTCATCAAAGTGGAGCGCGGGATCGTCGTCGGCATCGAAGGAAATCCCGATAACCCGCACAACTACGGCAGGATCTGCGCTAAAGGCATATCTGCGCTGATGGGGCTCTATGATCCGGCTCGAGTCACGACGCCGCTAAGACGGACCAATCCTGAAAAAGGAATGGGTGTGGATCCGAAGTGGGAGCCCATGGATGCCGAAGAAGCCTGGGAGACCATAGTCGGCCATCTTCGGCGCGTTCTGGCGGACGATCCGCGAAAGCTGATCGTTTTGGGGGGGACTGGCGATCCTGAGTCTGTCACTACGGTCATCAATTGTTTTGGGCAGGCCTTCGGAACTCCGAATGCAGGGACGGGCACGCCTTTCGGCGCCAAGACGTGGGCCAATTATCTGAACACCGGCTCGATGCATACCGAGCCTGATTTTCGCCTGTGTCGTTTCCTGATGCTTTTCGGCTCGCAAAAGGGAACCATGGTGGGCCACGATACGATCAAGGCTGCCAGAGCGATGGCGGAAGCTCGCGATCGAGGCATGAAGCTGGTGGTTTGCGACCCGATCTGCACTCCCATCGCGGCAAAGGCTGACGAGTGGATTCCGATCAGGCCGAGCACCGACAGGGCAATGGCGCTTGCGATGCTGCACGTATTGCTCAATGAGTTGGGCCTCTACGACGCCGAGTTCCTGCAGGGACAGACAAATGCTCCCTATCTCGTTGGCAGAGATGGGCTTTATATAAGAGACCCTGATACGGGAAAACCGCTCATTTGGGATGAATCGCGACATGTTTCTTGCGCTTATGATTCCGGCGCGCAGAAGCCTGCTCTTCTGGGCACGTACGAAGTCGGCGGCAACGTATGCCGGCCGGCTTTTCAAACTCTAAAGGACCACCTGCAGCAATACACTCCTGAGGTAGTCGAACCGATCACGAACGTTCCTGCTCCCACGATACGGAGGCTTGCCCGTGAATTCGGCGAGACGGCCTCCATCGGGAGCACAGTCGTTATCGAGGGACAGAGAATGCCGCTGAGACCCGTATGCGCCTTTCCGGACTGTCGCGGATTGGCGGCGCACATGAACGGCGTGTGGACCAGCACCGCTGTTCAACTCCTTAATGTCGTCCTGGGCGCGGTCGACGTTCCCGGAGGAAATCTGAGCACGAACGTGGTGGGTCCTCATGGGAAATTTCGCGTGGGAGACGGGCCTGAGGGTCTTGTGACCTCCGGCCCTGAGCTGGGAAATCGCCGGCCCTATCCGGCCAGAGTGCCTGCCGTTCCTGTGTCGGCAGATCTGGGTGAGCTGCTGCCGGTCGGCAGAAGCCCGCGCCCTCTTCTAGCCCTTGGTCTCGGGGAGTACGCCCATTTGCTGCCTTACAAACCGGAGGTCCTGGTCCAGTGCTCATCGAATGCTTTGATGGTGGGAGCCAATCCCAGACTGCTGGCGCAAGCCCTTAGCAAATTCTCTTTCATGGTTTCGTTCGCGCACACAGTGGATGAGACCGTGGAGCTGGCTGATATCGTATTGCCCGTGCAGCATCCCCTCGAGCGATTTGATTTTCCCGTCAACAGTCTTCGGGGTTGGGTCACCGGCGATCAGTGGTACTTTACGCTCCGGCAACCGGCGGTGGAATCCAGGCCCGGCGTGAAGCACCTGGCAGAGATGTTTCTTGACCTGGGAGAGAGATTGGAAATCGGTGAGAAGATGAAGGCCGAGCTGAATAACAGGCTGCGGCTAAAAGATCCTTACCGTCTGGAAGAGCAAAAGAGCTATCGTTGGGAGGAGATACTGGACTGCAGCGCCAAATCCAACTTCGGCAGCGATCATGATCTCGCCTGGCTCAAGAAAAATGGCTTCGTGGCATGGCCGCGCGGACTCGGCGAGCGCTACCCGAGGGGAGTTTTAACTCTTCCCCGCTTACCCGTCTATTTCGAGCACTTCCTGACGGTTAAGCCTCAGGTAGAGGCGCTGATTAAAGAGGCGGGTTTGGACTGGGATCTCTCCGGCTATCAGTCGATGCCGTTTTGGAAGCCGTGTCCGGCGGATGCGGAACGTGACAAGGGGTACGACCTGTTGGCCGTCAACTTCAAGTTCGGTTTTCACTCGTTTTCAACTACTCAGCGAAATCCGTGGCTCGAGGAGGTGACGGCCCGCCACCCATGGGGCTACAATCTGATCATGAATGCGGCGACGGCGCGGCGAAAGGGGATCGGCGACGGGGAAACCGTGGTGGTGGAAAGCTGCGAAGGAGAAAAGGCGACCGTCACAGTCAAGCTCACTCAGGGAATTCACCCTGACGTGGTGGGGATCGGAGCCTGCTTCGGCCGCTGGAGTCACGGACAGTCTGCGGGCCGCGGCAAGGGCATTCACTACAATACTTTTCTGCCTCACAAGATGAGCTGGATCGATGCCATGTCGGGCCACATCGACGCCTGCGCGCCGGTACGGGTTAAGAAGCTCGTTGACTCTTGAATACCCTGGTCTCGTCCTTCAGCTCCCCGCCGCAGCAACTGAGGGACTCTCTTTCTCGACTCTCGCGCGCAGTCGCGGGTAAAATCGCAAGGGATTGTCAAAGAAGATCTGCCGCTTGATATCGTCGCTGATATCTTTCCGCTCAAGCAGGTTCGGGATATCCTTGCTGAAATCCCTCTGGTCCCGCTCGTGCGGATAGTCAGACGCCCACAAGATTACATTCGGGCCAAGGACCTGAGCCGCCAAAGGAAGGGCCGTCTCCTCCACCTCGGCGGCGAAGAAGATATTTCCTCTGCGCAGGTATTCGCTCGGTTTCAGCTTGCAGCGCGGAGAATATTGCGGCTTACACTCCAGCTCCTCGTCCATTCGGTCCATGAGCCACGGCACCCAACCGATTCCGCATTCGAGACAGCCGAAGCGAAGCCTCGGGAAAAGCTCAAACACGCCTTCGAAAATCATACTGACGAGTTGCCGGACCTGGGCGAAGGGATGTTCAAGGCAATGAGCGACGGTGAAGTTTGTCACTGAATCGAGGCCGAGGTAAGGGATGCTCAATCCTCCATGCGTTGAGATCGGAACATCGAGTTTTTGAGCCTCCTCCCAAAGGGGATGGAACTCGGGCCCGCTGAACAGTGTCCCGCCCGCAGCCACAGCCGGCAGCACGGCGCCCACCATTCCAAGCTCATCGACGCACCGCCGCAACTCTTTCACTGCCTCCTGAATATCCTGCACTGGAAGCAGGGCCACGCCGAGCAGACGGGGGCTTATTTCCATGAAGCGATGGTACAGCCAGTCATTGTAAGCGCGGGCCAGAGCGACGGCCCAGTCACGGTCACGGATGGCTGCGTGAGTCAGCCCCTGGGTAGGATAGAGGACCGTGAGCTCTATCCCGTTGTTGTCGAGGAAATTGAGCCAATGCTGAGCGTTGGGACCTGTGCCAGCGCCAGCCCAACCGCCGGGGTTGCGAAGAGAGCGGAGATACCCGTCCATGGTAAGTCCGGGCCAAAAGGAAAAGCTCCGATGCCATTCCAAATCTTTGTAAGGCGTCCCGATGTGTTCCCTGAGTTGATCATCGAGCTCGAGCACATGACCATCCGCGTCGATAATCCGATAATCCGACATGGCAACCTCCTTTGAAACTCTAGCGTCCTACATCAAAGTGAAATTAGCCTCCTCTCGCTGGCCCCTCCACCTTTATCCTCCCCCGCAAGGGGGGAGGAGATATAATGAAAAAAACAAGAGTGGATCCGTCCAAGTTCGCTAGTCTGTCGTTCCGGCAGATTAATGGCTAGTCCCTGAGACTGTAGGGTTGTCGATAAAAAGCATCTTGTTTCCTTTCTAAAGGATTCTACGGCGATAACAAGAGAGTCGGATACGTCGAGGACAAGGTTTCACCGGCTGGTAAATTTACCCAGTTATTGATGTTGCAGCCCCACCTTAATCCTCCCCGCGAAGGGGGGAGGACGGAATACCAAGAGATACCTTCCCCCCCTTGCGGGGGAAGGTAAGGATGGGGGGACTCATGGATCAAACGTGTGCCGATAGAATTCCGAAAAGTAAATTTGGACAGAAATTGCGCTCTTACGTGTCTCGTGTGTTTTCCGTGAAAAGCCCCTCGACGGTTAGAGGCTTCTCCAGCATTCCCTGTTGCTCTGCGAAGCGAAGCATCGTCTGAAGATCATGCCGGTTTTCTTTCAGCCCTTGGGGAAACGGGTCTCTGCCGAAGAACGCTCGTTCCTCTTCAAGATAAGATCTGGCGAAAGCGAAGCTCAGGCGGTGGGGTTGCTGCATGAATTCCGTGTAGAGGCGTTTCGATTCCTTGAACGCCTCAAATAGGCTTGTGGCGACCCAGGGATCGCGTTCGAGAACTTCCTTTTTGATGACGATGGGATGCATGATCGGAAAGATGCGCGCCTTCTGAAAATACTCCCGTTCGGCTTTTTCGAAATCGGGAAAAAGGCGCTCCAGGGTTCCTTTGCCTTGCAGCCATCCCGCCGCAAGATCCGGCTCCACCTCAGCGTCAACGACTTTCGCCAGAAGAAGATCTTCGAGCTTTCTTCCCCTGCCGGCGTAATCGAGCTTGACGCTCGCAGGCGGCTTAACTCCCACCAGCTCCCTGTTCGAGCAGACCCAGGTTACCTCTTCGAGCGGGAGGTCATAGTCGTTCATGAACATTCCTTTGACCACGAACGCCAGAGTGTTCTCATACGAGCGGATACCGATTTTGTGCCCTCGAAGATCCGAGGCTCTTGTGAATCCGGAGCCGGCCCGGATGAAACAAAACTTGTGGCCGAACATGCGACGCGGGAAAAACGGAATCGCCTGAAGCCAATCGATACCCTTGCCTCTGGCCACAAGATAAGAAGACATCGAAAACTCGCAGCCATCGTATTCACCGTAGTGATACATCCTCTGATGGCGGATGCCGCTCTCAACGGTGAGTAAATTCAAGTCCAAACCTTCGGCCTGCACTTTCCCCTCACGCAAAGGTTGTAAATAATCGTAACTGTCACAGGCAATCGTTAATCTCAATTTGGCCATATGTTACCTCCGAATTGTGATCTCGGAGGGCGGACGCGGAGGTCCGCCCCTACTGTCCTTGATATCGGAGGGCGTGATAAATCACGCCCCTACCGACCTCTGCCCTCCAACCTCTGCCTCCAACCTCCAACCTCTGGCCTCCAACCTTCAACCTCCGACCTCCGGCCTTTCTTCTTCCTATTCCAATTTTGAGACGCGGCACGGATAGGAGCGGTGGGGAACCGAACCGGTGATCGGATCCATGATTTCATTGCTGATGATGAGATTGACGTTGGCACCGTCGGAAGAGAACGGATCGTACCCTGGAAGAGCCAGCTCAGGACACGGTTGCCACCAGCCGTGCATCACGCGTACCACGCTCTCCGGAAGTTGGGAATTCAGGACCGCCTTTACAGTGATGGCAGAAACTTTCGTCTCGACGCGAACCTTCTGGCCGTCGCGAATGCCAAGCTGATCAGCGTCCCGCGGGTTGAGTTCAGCCACAGGCTCGGGTACCTGGCTGCGTGTAGACGGAAGGGAGCGATGCTGTCCATGACAAAAGCTAATCGTCTTCGCTGTGGTGAGCGTGAAGGGATAGCTCTTCAGAAGATCATTGCCGAAGATCTCTTCCGGCATTTTAAAGCCGGGAAGCGGGTCGTAGCCCCGCTCTTGAAACGGAATCGAATAGATCTCCACCTTGCGGGACCGCGTCTTGAAACCGCCCTTGGCGTATTTCTTGTATTGAACCTCCATTGGAAGCCTGAAGCCGCCCGGGCGCGCTTTGAGGTCGGCCATGGTAACGCCGGAAGGAGCGAGCATGTAATCGAAAGCCGATTCCAGATTTCCGCTCCAGAACTGTTCCGAAAATCCCATCCTCATTGCCAGGTCAAAGATGATGTCCAAATCGGGGCGCGATTCATGCTGCGGCGGAACGACTTGCTCGCGGTATTGCATGTACGTGCTGGTTGCCAGCCCCTGCTCGAATGAGGACCTCACGTTCCAGCACTCCCAGGCGGTAGAGGCTGGAAGGAGGAAATCGGCGTAGCGTCCCGCCGGAGTCTCATAGAAATCTGTTTGGACATAGAGATCGAGAGATTGCAGGGCTTTAAGGCCCTCGCGCGTGTCTCCGTTGGAAAGGATGATGTCTCCTCCGAAACTCAGAAAACCCCGAACCGGATACGGCTTTCCCGTGAGAATCGCCTTATAAACTTCATAGGCCTGAACCTTCCCGGTGGTGGCCGGCCCGAGAGGCCTTTCCGCGAATCCGAGGCGCTTCTTCACCTGTTCAGCAGAGAGCAGCCCGCGGCCTTCCACGTCATTGACCGGCGGCTTTGGAAAGCGCACGTTTCCGCCGGGTTGATCCAGATTGCCGGTCAAGGCGTACAAAAGACAGACCGCGCGGTTCGTCTGCATCGCGTTCACGTGTTGTTCCAGTCCATTGTAGCTGTAGTAGCAGGCGGGTTTGGTGGCGGCAAAGAGACGCGCCGCATTTCGCACCAATTCCGGAGAAAGACCGGTGCGGGCGGCTGTCATCTCCGGGGAAAATGGTTTGATGCGTTCCTCGAAGAGATCAAAGACGGGTCGAGCTTCTATCTCTTTGCCATCAGTTAAACGAAACCGATATCGCCCATGAAAAGCCGCGCGGGTATCGGCAGGATGGAAGCTCAATGTTTCGGGGTTGTAGAAGGCCGGAGTGTCTCTCAAGTCATCCCACACGACGAACTGATCGGAAAGCCCGGAGGCGAGCGTCGCTCCGGTTAATGGTTCTCCCGTCTCGGTAGAGATGAGAAGATTCCCGTTTGTCCAATCGTACAGGAACTGTTTGTCGAAAAGCTCTTCCTCGAGCATCACATAAAGAAAGCTTAGCGCGAGCAAACCATCGCTGCCCGGCCGGACCGGAAGCCAGAAGGTCGCCTTTTTGCTAAGCGGGATCGGCCGCGGATCGATTACGATCAGCCTGGCGCCTCGATTCACAGCTTTTGAGATCCGGATCGCCTGAGTGGGCCATGAAGCATTCGGATTATGGCCCCAGAGGAGGATGCAGGCGGTGTTCTCAAAGTCGGGAGCGGGAATGCCCCCGCCATAGGTAAAGCTGGAGCCGGAATCTTTATGCCAGTTGCAGATGTGGCCGGTGGAAACTGTGTTCGGGCTGCCAAAAACGCTCGCGAAGCGGATCAGCCATGGCTCATACTCGACTGAGGAGCTTCCGCCGGCAGCGCCGCGGTAGAAAAAGACCGACTCCGGACCATAATGGGCTTTGAGTTTCTCAAGCCGCGCCGCAATTTCATCGAGAGCTTCGTCCCAACTGATCCTTTTCCATCCAGGGTCCTCGTCGGTCTTAGGACGCGTCCGCCGCATGGGGTATTTAAGCCGCAACGGGTCATAGACGAGCTCGGGAGCGGACTCGCCTTTGATACAGATGCCACGGTTCGGATGATCGGGGTCAGGCTCGAGGCGGCCAAATTTTCCGTTAACGAGCGTGGCGATTACGCCGCAGCGGGACTTGCTCATCGGACAGTAGGTGCGAATCGACTCTCGCGTTATTTCCATGATGATCTCCAGAGGTATCTATTTCGTATTATCCAGAGCCGTTCTGACGAGAATGAAACCCATTTCGGACAAACTCGTCTACGTTACTTTTTCCCCTTGTACAGTGCGTCTATAAATCCGGATTCGTCGATCTCCCGAACAAGATTCATATCGGCAAATTCTTCGGGTCTGGCGGTTCGGGCCTTGGGATCTCGTTCCGCTGCCTCTAAAAGAGCCTCCCGAATGCCGTCGAGGGGAGGATAGGGTTTTGCGGGAACAAGACGGGCGAAAAACTGGTAGCTATCATCGATGGCCTCGGGGTCTGCGACCCGCATGTATTTCGCTATGACTTTTTTGCTGAAGTCACTTTTGGTCTTGTATACGTAGATTCCTTCGGCGAGAGCCTTGATAAACTTGCGAGCTGTGTCTCTTTTCTCCCGAAGGAAAAGACCGCCGGCCGCAATGGGAGTATTGGGATAGGCGCTGCCGAAATCTTCCGGCTCGGCCAGAATCGGGAGACGGAATTTGCGCGCCAGGTTGATCACGGGAGGCTGGGCGACAAGTCCGGCGACCTGGCCGTTCTGCAGAGCAGCGAGCCGGGTCGGCTGGCCGCCGGGGATCTGCATGATGGCAACATCGCGGTCCGGCCTTAAGCCCCATTTGACGAGGATCTTTCGTGTGGCGTAATCGGAGTTAGAGCCAAACCGGCTCACGGCGAGCTTCTTCCCTCTAAGATCCTCCGGCCGCTTGATTTCCGGACTCACAATCAGGCTGTAAGCCAGCACATTGACGATGCCCGCGATGATCGCCACGTCACCCCCTCTGAGGCGCGCCGCAATAGGCGCGGCGCCGCCGATCTGGGCTATTGGAATGTCGCCCGACATCAGTGCCTGGGTTGCCTTGGAACCTCCGTCAAGGTAAATCAGGGTCGCCTCAAGACCATGTTTTTCGAAAAGGCCGGCCTCTTTTGCAACCCAAGGGATCGCCTGCGCTCCCGCGATGGCGCTCCAACCGAAGATAAACTTTTCTCCCGCGCTCCACGTGGCACGCGGCAAAGAAAGCAGAGAAAGGACCCAAAGCGAAGCGATAAAGACGTTGGAAAAACATCGCCTCTTATCTCTTCTACGCGCGGCAATTTTACAGGCCACAGTTCTACCCTCCATTGAATTTTGGTGCGCAAAGCCGCTTTCCATTGATAACTCCGCGACAGGTGGTAATGATCTTATGCTGGCTCCTCGTGTTGAGTCAACCGGAACCAGTTTTGAGTTGACAGGGTTGAACTCGCAGTGTAAATGGACGGCAAACTCGCTGTGAGGCCATAAGCCAACGTATGCTTCTTCTGAGTAACGAAGAGATCGAAAGCCTGGTTTCGGTTGAGAGCTGTCTGGGCTCGTTAGAGAGAGCCTACAAAGCGCATGCGGACGGGAAGGCGATCAATCGGCCGCGAAGCGATCTTTACCTGCCGGGGACGACGGCAAACGGTGTATATGCTTTTAAATCTATGGAGGGAGGACTGGTTGAATCGCAGCTCGTGGCTTTGCGCCTTAACTCTGACGTGATCCGTTGGGAGCGACGTGGAGATCGACTGGTTAAAGAAAAAGGCGCTGTTGCGCCGGGAGGCAAGTGGGTTGGGCTCATCCTGCTTTTCTCGGCTCAGACAGGCGAGCCGCTGGCTATCTTTCCCGACGGAGTCATCCAGAGATGGCGGGTGGCCGGAACCGGCGCGCTTGCCGCGAGGTATCTGGCGAGGGATAACGCTTCAGTTCTGGGAATTTACGGCGCGGGATGGCAGGCGAGCGCCCATGTCCCTATGATGTGTGGCGTGCGGAAAATCAAGAAGGTTCAGGTTTATAGCCCTACAGAAACCCGTCGCATCGCGTTCTGTAATGAGATGGAGAACAAAACGGGCGTTTCGGTTGTGCCTGTTGCCAGCCCGGAGGCTGCGCGGAAAGACGCTGATATTCTCGTTGCTGCAACCAATGCGGTCAGTCGAGTCATTGCGCCTGGTTGGTTAGTGCCCGGGGTTCACGTGACTTGCGTTAAGACTTCAGAATTGGGAGATGAGACAATCCGCAGGGCGGACCGAGTGGTCATCCATACCCGGAAGCTTGCTCCGGAAAACTATATTGCCGGCCTGGGAGACGAGAAGATAGAATGTCACGATCCGGTGGAATTCCTTCAGGGACAGAAGAGCCACGGCTCTTTGACTGCCGAAGCGCCTTTTTGGGCCGATTCCCCTGAGCTCAAGGACATTGTGGCCGGTAGAATTCCAGGCCGTGAGTCAGCCGGCGAGATTACGTGCTTCATCAACAATATCGGTTTGGGCCTTCAGTTCGCCGCGTTGGGCGGCGCTGTCTACACTGAAGCCAGGCGAAAGGGAATAGGAAGGGAGATCCCGACCGACTGGTTTTTGGAAACCGTCCATCCGTAGCAAAGGCGAACTAATGCGGGATAAAGAGGCTCAGATACTGGCCGGTATCCGAAGGAGGGAACGATGAACTCATTGCCAACTCTGAGCCGAACCAACGCAGTGCTCCCCCCATCCTTCCCTTCCCCCACAAAGGGGGAAGGAATAGGGAACGAGAAAAGCCTGGTTAACGCCAAAGTTGCAAAACGAGAGGGGATCGATGTTCGCTTTTCTTTATTTCTTCCTCCCCCCTTGCGGGGGAGGATTAAGGAAGGGGGTCCTGTCAAACGGGCAAAAAGGGTTCTTTGGCCGGTGATCGGTTTCTTTGTTTTCATAGTCATCGGGTCTCCGTATGAGGGGAACGCAGCGGAAAAGCTGACCGGACTTTATTCCGCTCGGGTGATGTCGCAGTCCATGCCGTGGATCGCGCAGGAGGCAGGGCTTTTTCAAAAATACAACCTGGACTTTCAGCTTGTCTTCATAGCTTCTTCCGGGATGGCAACCGCCGCGCTCCTCGGAGGAGACGTCGAGGTTACTCTCACCGGAGGCGTGGGGATCGTACGCGCCTTCATTCAGGGGAATACCGATGTCGTTTTTATCGGCAGCGTTAAGAACGTTATGACCCAGAGCATCGTCGGAGGCGGCAACATTAAAAGACCCGAAGATCTCAAGGGCAAGCGGATCGGAGTCAGCCGGATCGGTGGAAATACGCACTATTTCACAATTCAGGCACTGCGCCGCTATGGGTTAGACCCGGGGAGGGATTTTACCTTTATACAGACAGGAGGCGATCCCGAAGCCTTCGCGGCATTGGTGAGCAACAACATCGATGCCGCGACGGTTACGGCTCCGACCGATGCTCAAGCTCTGGCCCACGGTTTTCGCTATATCGTCTATGGGCCGGACCTGCGCATCCCTTATGCCGCAACGGCTTTTGTGACGCGGCGGACCGTGATGGCCAAACGGCCGCAGGCGATTGCGCAGTTCATGCGCGTGATGGCAGAGGCGTCCAAAATTCTGCATACCGACAAAGAGCTGATCTATAAGGTCATGGCCAAGCAGCTCAGAATAACAGACAAGAGTGTTATGGACGCCGCTTACAATGCGGAGATCAAGGCGCTCGAGCCGAGGCTGGTGATTAAATCCGAGGCGTTGCAAGCAATTCTGGAAGAGGTTTCAAAAACTGATGCGCGGGCTAACAGAATCAAACCTCAAGAGCTGGTCGACACCCGCTACCTGGACGAAATGGAGAAAAGCGGGTTCTTTGATAAGATATGGGGCGGCAAAAGATAGTCAAATGGTAAATGGCAAATGGTAAATAGCGAATGGCGAAACGGTAGAAACTATTGTGAGGGGTAACCGCTTATTAGAAAGAAGGAGACTGTTATGGAAGCGATGCGCGATGTGATCAAAGTTATCGATTCGGATGGGCACGCGCGCGATCAGGACGAGTTTATCCAGTCCTACTTGCCGGAACCGTTCCGCCACCGCAGGTTTCCTTATATCCCTCGGGAAGTGTATGACCGGAGTCTCGGAGGAACACTGGGCCATTCAGGAGTGAAGCTGGAAGAGCGGCTGACGGCCATGGATACGCAGGAGATCGATACCGCGGTGCTTTATCCCACAGCCGGGCTTGGGATTGGAAGGGTGCGGGAGCCCGCTTTCGCCGCGGCGCTATGCCGGGCGTATAACGATTTCATCGCGGAGTATTGCAGACAGTCGCCTCGCCTCAAGGCCGTGGCGAATCTTCCCGTCAACAATCCCGCGGAAGCAGCCAAGGAGTTAAATCGCGCGGTGACGAAATTGGGACTTGTGGGCGGGATGCTGGCGGCGCAGGCCCACAACAAAAATCTCGGGAGTGGCGAGTTTTATCCGCTTTATGAGGAAGCCCAGCGTCTCGATACGCCGATCGCGATTCACGCGTTTGGGGGCGATGAGCCCGGGAGCGAAATCTTTGACCAATTCATCTGTCTTCATACGACCGGCCACCCTTTTCCGGTCTTGCGGCAGCTTACGGGAATGATATTCGGCGGGATTCCGCAGCTCTTTCCGAAACTGAAGCTGGGATTTCTGGAGATCGGCTGCGGCTGGATTCCCTACTGGATGGAGCGCATGGACGAGGAATGGGAAAAAAGGGGAAAAGCGGAGGCGCCGCTGTGCAAGAAAAAGCCCAGCGAATACATTGCCGGCGGCCGGATCTACTACGGCTGTGAGCCGGAGGAAAAGATGATGGGATTCGTCATTAACGAAATCGGCTCCGAGACCTTGATGTATGCCTCCGACTATCCGCACTGGGATTTCTCATGGCCCGAGTCGGCAGTTATTATCTGGAGAAGAGAAGACCTTTCTCTCGAAGCCAAGAAAAACATCTTACAGAAGAATGCGGAACGTTTTTACAATTTGAGCTAGTGTACTGGAAGAGAAGTTCGTTGAATAATTCAGACGGCGTTCCGGCGGAGCGCAGTAGCAAAGGCCGGAATCCAGGAAAATCGAATGCTTCTGGATGCCCGCTTTCGCGGGCATGACGGTGGGGAGACCGAGTTCTTTTTGCGAACTAGCTGGGAGGGGAAAGTAATGTGATGTCTAGAGGGACAGGGTGAGGGGGAGAAGGGTAACAGAAGAATTCACGACTTGAATGCGTAACAATACGGGAGGAAACAGATGATCGAAACTAAAGGGCTGACAGGGGCGGAGACGCTATTGCGGGTTTTAGGGGGAATGGGAGTGGAGAAAATTTTTGCGTCGCCGGGATCGGAATGGTCGCCGGTTTGGGAGACATTGGCCGATCCCCGTAGTGAAGGGCTCCCTGTCTATCTCACGACCCGGCATGAGGAGATCGCGGTGGGTATGGCCAGTGGTTATGCGAAGGCGACAGGAAAGCTTCCGGCGGTCATGATTCATACGACAGTCGGCGCGTTGCATGCCACAATGGCGCTTCGAGGGGCGCTGCACGAACAGATTCCCAGGGTGGTGTTGACCGGCGACTCCATCGGTTTCGGAGAAGATGAGGGGCCGGACGTGGGAGGCCAGTGGATGGGACATCTGGCCGATATCGGCGGGCCTGCCCGGCTGGTGGAGCGATGCGTCAAGTGGAGCTTCGGCGTGAATACGAAGGCGATCTTGCCGGCGACGATTCAGCGCGCCTGCCAGCTTGCGACGGCCGCGCCGCGTGGTCCTGTTTTTATTTCGGTGCCGATGGAGTTTCTGTTTGACAAGATGACCAACAACCCCCCCTCTGAAAATGGCTCTGCTCCAGCCCCGACCGCCGATCCGGGAGGAATCAAAGAGTTGGCCGCGATCCTATCGGCCGCCAGGAATCCCCTTATTATTTCCGAGGAGGCCGGCCGAAGCCCATCGATCGTCGAGAGAATGGTCGAGCTGGCCGAGTTGCTGGGCGCGCCGGTTGTTGAGACCCGCAGCACCGGTTGTTTGAATTTTCCGCGCAACCATCCTCTTCACGGAGGTTACGATCCGCAGGAGTACCTCAAGCAGGCTGACGCGGTGTTCTTCCTGGGAGCGCTGGCGCCGTGGCACCCCGCCTCGAAGGGACCAGGGCCGGAAGTGAAGATCGCGGTTCTCGATGAAAACCCTCTCCGAGCGGAGTTGCCCTATTGGGGATTTAAAGTAGACCTCTGTCTGACAGGAGAGATCGAAAGCTCGCTGGAAACTCTGATCGAATCTTTGAAGCGGCTCTCTAAAGGAGACGGCGAAGCTGAGCGGCGGGCGGAGAAATGGCGCAGCCGCTTTGAGGAGAGAAACCGCAAATGGAAGGAAGAAGCGCTCAGCGTAAAAGATAAGAAGCCGATCGACACCCGTTGGGTGACGTATGAGCTCAGCCAGGTTCTGCCGCCGGATGCGATGATTGTGGAAGAGACCATCACACACAGGCTCGCGGTGCATCGTTACCTCAATTCGGTGAAGCCCGGGTCGTACTTCGCGGGATCTATCGGCGGTCTGGGAACCGGTCTGGCAACGGCCTTGGGGGTCAAGGCGGCGGCTCCGAAAAGGCCCGTCATCTGCCTGATCGGTGACGGATCATTTAACTATGATCCGGCTCTGGCAGCTCTGGGCGTTTGTCAGGAACACCAGATGCCGATCCTCATCGTTCTTTTCAACAACTTCGGTTATCTCTCGCAAAAATCCGGGGTGCCTCGCTACTTTCCCGAAGGTTGGGCGGTAAAAAACAAAAAATTCGTCGGAGTTACTATTACACCCAGCCCGGATTACGCTACCATCGCTAAGGCCTTCGACGGCTATGGGGAGAAAGTGGAAGATCCAGCGGCGGTGCGGCCCGCGTTGGAGCGCGGACTTAAAGCGGTGGCAGGCGGCCAGGTGGCTTTGATCGATATTCGCCTGGAGCCGGTGGAGAGCGGGACGAGGTTGGATAAATGATCAGGCGTGGCGAGAAATGAAAGCCGCCCGGCGGCGATTCCAATCCAAAACGGACATAGTCAAGATTGCCGGCAGGATTGACTTCAATGACGAAGGGGGGGGACGAAGGTGAGAAGGCGCATCGTGAGGCGATTTTGGTTCTGTGTGACCATCTTCAGTTTAGTTTTTCTGAGTCAATTGCCGGCGGCCCGCGCAGCCGATAAATTAATCGGCATTCACTCCGCGCGCGTTATGTCGCAGTCCATGCCATGGATCGCCCAGGAAGCGGGCCTTTTCAAAAAATACAATGTCGACTTTCCGCTGGTTTACATCGCGTCCTCTCCCGCGGTGACGGCGGCCATGCTGGGCGGCGACGCCGAGATTGCCCTCACCGGCGGTGAGGGAATGATCCGCGCCTATGTTCAGGGTGCTACGGATTTTGTTTTCATAGCGGGCGTTAAGAACATCCTCACGCACAGCATCCTGGCCAGGACCGATATCAAAAAGCCGGCGGATCTCAGAGGAAAGAAAATCGGCATCAACCGCATCGGAAGCAACCCGCATTATCTTGCGGTTCAGGCGCTCCGGCGGTACGGCCTGGAAGCAAAAGACGTTCAGTTCATCCAGTCCGGCGGAGCGCCTGAGACACTCGCCGCTCTGGTTTCCGGCGCTTTGGATGCAGCGTCCTTAACTTCACCCGGAGACTTTCAGGCGCTTGCGCAGGGGTTTCATTATGTGATCTACGGTCCCGATCTCCGTGTGCCTTACGCGGCCACGGAATTTGTGAGCCGCCGTCCTGTGCTCGCGAAGCGCTCGCCGGCGATAGGTCAGTTCTTGCGAGTAATGGCCGAGGCAGCGAAGATTCTCCATACGGATAAGGAACAGACGTTCAAGGTCCTGGGAAAATATCTGCGGCTTACGGACAGGAAGATCCTGGAGGCCGCCTACGCCTCTGAGATCAAAGCATTGGAGCCGCGAATGGCCATCAATCCGGAGGGGTTTCAGGCTGTTCTGGAGGAGGTGGCCAAAGTCGATCCTCGGTCGAAGAAGGTCAAACCGGAGGATCTCATCGACACGCGCTATCTGGATGAGCTCGAGAAGAGCGGGTTTATGGAAAAACTGTGGGGCGGGAAGTCGTAACGCAAAGAGCAAAGGGCATAAGGCAAAGCGCGGGGGATAGAATTCTATGAGCCTTAAAATTCAGGGGGGGATCGTCGTCGCCTGGTCCGGCAGCCATCATGTATTGATCCCCGACGGCACGGTGGTCATTGAGAAAGACCGCATAACTTACGTCGGGACAGATCGCTCAGTCGCAGCGGATCAAGTGATCGATGCCTCAGGCAAACTGGTTTGTCCGGGATTTATCAATCTTCACGTCCATTCCCAGCTCAATACGGGGGATTATCTCATAACGGACGTCACTAAAAAGGACTACCTCGGCGCAAATTACTTTGTCTTCGGCGCGTCCGCAAAAGAGAAGAGGCCCAGTCCTCCCGCGGAGGCGCTCGCGTTGGGCGCGAAATACGCGCTTCTCAGCGCCCTCAAAAACGGCGCCAGCACAATTCTGGATCCTGGAGGTGGCGTGGCGGATCCAGAGGCTTATGCGGAAATTGTCGGCCAGGTTGGCGGCCGCGTTTTTTACAGCCCACCGTATCGCAGCAGCGACATATTCACTGATAGTGAAGGGCGCCATTATTACGAGGAGCGACCGGATGGCGGTCGCGCTGGTTTCCAAAAGGCTGTGGATTTTATCAGGCGGTTTCACGGCCACCACAACGGAAGGTTGCAAGGAATCTTAAATCCTGCCCAGGCGGAAACCTGCGAGCCGGCGCTGTTAGAAGAGACGGTCGCTGCCGCCCGTGATCTCCAGGTAGGTATCCATATTCACGCGGGCGGGAATCTAAGAGAATTCTTGCGCATTCTGGAGCGGCACCGAAAAGGCGTGGTCGAATACCTCGCCAGCACAGGAATTCTCACCCCAAGGACCATACTCGGGCATCTCGTCTTTATTGAGGGACATTCGCGGATCGACTATCCGGCGGGCGATACACTGAAGCTTATGGCGGAAAGCGGCGCTTCCGTGGGACATTGCCCCCACAAGTATGCGAAAATGGCCGGGGTGATGGAATCGTTCGATCGTTACGTCGAAGCGGGAATCAACGTCGGGCTCGGTACCGACACTTACCCGCTCGATATCGTTTCAGAGATGCGGTACGCGTCGCTGTTCTCTCGTCTTGTCGATCGGAAATACTATGGCGCCCGGCCCGCTGAAGTTTTTAACGCCGCCACCGTTTGGGGGGCGAAGGCTCTGGGCAGGGAAGATCTGGGGAAGATCGCCCAGAGCGCCAAGGCGGACATCGCAATCGTAGATCTTCGCACTCTCCGCTATGGACCCGCGCGAGATCCGGTGACGGCCCTGGTGGAGTACGGAGGCGGAGCCGACGTGGATACCGTCATCGTCGATGGTGAAATCGTAATCGATCAGGGCCGATCGACTCGTATCGACGAAGGTGAGTTGTTTGCTCGCGCCGAAGCGACAGCCAACCGGGCGTGGGACAACTGGCAAGGCCGCGACTGGGCGGGAAGAAAAACGGAAGAGATCATCCCGCCGGCGTTCCCAACGCGGAAGGACTGAGAAATCAGGCCTTCCGTCGGTCCTTGCATGTTGACGCTCAGGCGCCTTACTCGCCTACCGCGAGCTGCCGCAAACGACATGCACAACGGCCTGACGCTTTTCTTCTTTCACGACTCTGAAAGCCTCATCAAGAACAGACGGAAGCAGGCGCGGTTCCCTGGCGACCATCCCATAGCCCTTGTAGGCCTGAACAAACATTTCGTAAGAGGGCTCAACTCCCTTTGCCACGCCTCTCTTTGCCCCTGGTGTTCCGCTTCGCCCTTCAGCAGCGTATCGGGCGAAACTTTCGATAATCGGGGCGAAGTCTGTTCCGGCGTTCCCGAAAAGATACTTGACTCCCAGATGGCGGAGAAGCTCAAGGTAAGCCTGAGCGGTATTCTCCACAGGAATTGTTTTGGCGCCGATTCGAGCCATAGCCGGGGACATCCCGCTCCGATCAGAGACTTCGGATAACAGATTGCGCGGCAAAATTCTAGCCTGCCGTATCCAAAGTTCGTGTATAAATTCGATGGGGCGGAAGCTGGTGCTGAAATCCGGTTTCGCAGCGAGATTCGGGAATCCTGAAGCGGCGTCTTGTTTGACTGAGTTTGTTTCTTCTGATTATATGAGCCCGCTAAATACCATGCGTTACGGATTCGTCATCGATCAGAATCGCTGTATTGGTTGTCACGCCTGTACGGTTGCTTGCAAAGAAGAGCACAATGTGCCGCTCGGTGTTTTCAGAACCTGGGTCAAATACGTCGAGAAGGGCGAGTACCCTCAGACACGCCGGTACTTTGCGGTCCTCCGCTGCAATCACTGCGACTGGGCTCCTTGTGTCGAGATTTGCCCGACGGTGGCTCTCTACCGGCGTCCCGATGGCATCGTCGATTTCGACAGCGACCGCTGCATCGGCTGCAAGTCGTGCATGCAGGCCTGTCCGTACGATGCGCTCTATCTAGATCCCAACACCCATACCGCCGCAAAATGCAACTATTGCGCGCACCGCGTGGAGTCGGGTCTGGAACCGGCCTGTGTCATTGTTTGTCCGGAGCAGGCGATCATCGCCGGCGATCTGGATGATCCGCGCAGCAAAATAAGCCGGGTTGTCACCACGCAAAAGGTGAGTCTTCGGAAGGCGGAAAAAGGAACCAGACCGAAACTCTTTTATGCGGGGGTCGAAGAGGATCTTTTGCAGCCGGTTATGTTGCAGCCGGAGACAACTTATCTCTGGGCGGAAAAGAAGCCGGATGAAGACTCGCTTGCTTTTGAGAAAACAACCCGGCCGAGCCCGGGCGCTGCTCGCGAAGTCTACGATGTGTCCCATCCGGCGCCGTGGGGAGCCAGAATTGCCGCATACCTGTGGACGAAATCCATCGCTGCAGGGGTCCTGCTGGTTGCGACGTTTCTGCTGGCCGCCGGCTTCGCAGGTGAGATGACGCTATTGCGGGTGGCAAGCCCCCTGCTGGCTATGGTCTTTACCGGAGTTACGACTTTGCTTTTGATTTCTGATCTCAAGCGCCCGGAAAGATTCTACTATCTGCTCGTCAAACCCAACCTGCGCTCATGGCTTGTCTGGGGCGGTTATATCCTGATTCTCTATGGCGTGCTCTCATTCCTGTGGCTTCTGTTCGGGCTGGGCGGAAATGCGGCGCCGCTATGGATGGCGTCACTCGCGGCTATGCTGGCTATATGCTCTGCCGGTTACTCGGCTTTTCTTTTTGCACAGGCGAAGGGAAGAGATCTCTGGCAGAGCCGGCTTTTTCTCTGGCACCTCCTGACGCATGCCACCGCGGCGGGATCGGCCGCTTTGATTGTCGCGGGGGCGTTTCTTCTATCGGCGGCCAACGTCATGCTGGCACTCCGCGCAATTCTCGCTGGTTCTCTTCTGCTGAATCTGGCGATGATCCTGAGCGAGCTGTTTCTTCCTCACGTCAATGAGCCGGTAAGGCGAGCGACGGATCTTCTGAAAAGAGGCCCTTTGAGCAGGGTGTTCTGGGTAGCCGTAGTGCTTTTGGGCACGGTGGTGCCTCTTATTTTGCTGTTTGCGTTTGCGCCATCCTACTTAACGTTCATCGGAGCTTCGGCTTTTGCTTTAATGGGCCTCTGGGTTTTTGAAGATTTGTGGGTCAAGGCAGGACAGGCGATTCCGTTGAGTTAGTAGGATAAAGAAAAGATGCAAAGAAAAAAGGCCGGTTCGTTACGATGAAAGACACGCTTCAGCCGCTGCACCCTTGGGCAGCAGACCTGGAAACTTCCACCGGAGGCCTTGCGTCTTACCCGGCGCCGGACCGCTGGGACGATTGGATGGAATATGACCCGTCCCAATGGCCCAGGAAAGTCGAAAAGCGCTATTGGTTGATTCCCACCATCTGCTTTAACTGCGAGGCGGCCTGCGGCCTTCTTGCCTACGTGGATAAGGAGCAGATGAGGATACGAAAATTCGAGGGAAACCCGGCGCATCCGGGTAGTCGTGGCCGCAATTGCGCCAAAGGTCCCGCCACCATCAACCAGGTCAACGATCCGGAGCGGATTCTTTATCCCCTCAAGAGAGTGGGTAAGCGCGGTGAGGGGAAGTGGCAGCGCGTAAGCTGGGATGAAGTTTTGGATGACATTGCAGCGCGGGTGCGCAAAGCTCTTTTGGAAGACCGGCGCACTGAGATCATGTACCACGTGGGCCGGCCGGGTCATGAGCTGATCTATCATCAGAGGATTCTTCACGCCTGGGGCATCGATGGGCACAACAGTCACACGAACGTGTGCTCAGCCGGAGCCCGAGCCGGGTATGCTTTTTGGCACGGCATGGACCGGCCGTCTCCGGATCACGCTCATGCCCGGTTTATTTTGATGCTGAGTTCGCATCTGGAGACGGGGCACTACTTCAATCCCCACGCTCAACGCATCATCGAAGGAAAAATGAAAGGGGCCAAGGTGTGCGTCATCGACACGCGACTTTCCAATACCGCGTCGATGGCGGATTACTGGCTCTCCCCATGGCCGGGCAGCGAGGCAGCCTTGCTGCTTGCCATCTGCAACATAATTCTTCGAGAAGGTCTCTATGACGGCGAGTTTCTCCGGCAATGGACCAATTGGGAGGAGTACCTGCGCGAGGAGCACGCTGACAAGCCTCAAAGTTTCGAAACTTTTATTGAAATTATCAAACAGGCTTACGCGAGCTATACGCTTGAGTTCGCTGAGCGGGAATCCGGAGTTCCAGCCGGGCTGATCATTGAGGTAGCCCGGGAGGTGGGGCGCGCCGGATCTTCTCTGGCCACGCACGTCTGGCGCAACGCGGCTGCCGGCAACCTCGGCGGTTGGCAGGTGGCCCGCGCTCTGGAATTTCTGGTCGTTTTGATGGGCGCCGTCGCCACCCCGGGCGGCACGGCTCCGAGCGCGTGGAACAAATCGATTCCGAATCCACCTTTGATGCCGCCGCCGGCGAAGATCTGGAATGAGATGCTTCTGCCGCGAGAATATCCCCTTGCCTTTTTCGAGATGAGCTTTCTCTTGCCGCACTTCTTGAAAGAGGGAAGGGGCAAGCTCGCCATGTACTTCACCCGGGTCTACAATCCCGTCTGGACCAACCCGGATGGCATGAGCTGGATTGAGGCGCTGAGCGATGAGGATAAAGTGGAGCGGCACGCCTGCCTCACGCCTACATGGAGCGAGACCGCGTGGTTCGCCGATTACGTTCTGCCCATGGGACATGCTTCGGAGCGGCACGACCTGATGAGCCAGGAGACCCACGCGGCGCGCTGGATCGGATTTCGCCAGCCCGTCTTGCGTGTGGCTTTGGCGAAAGAGGGAAAACAGTTCAATACCACTTACGAGGCGCACCGCCAGGCGGGGCTCGGGGAGGTGTGGGAAGAAGACGAGTTCTGGATCGAGCTTTCCTGGCGCGTTGATCCGGATGGGTCGCTGGGAATTCGCAAGTATTTTGAGTCCCCTTATGAGCCAGGAAAAAAACTCACCGTCGACCATTATTATCGCTGGATTTTTGAAAACAGCGTCCCGGGCCTTCCCGAAGCGGCCGCCAGCGAGGGTTTGTCTCCTCTCGATTACATGCGCCGCTACGGCGCGTTTCTCATCGAGGACAACGTTTATCGCACGCACGAAACCCGGCTGACCGAAAAAGAACTTGAAGGAGCCCAGTTTGACCCGGTGACAAAGCTGATCACGAAGGGCGGAAGCAGCGTGGGTGTTGAAGTCGAAGGTGTCCCGTGTGTGGGTTTTCCCACCCCTTCACGCAAGCTGGAATTTTATTCGAAGACTCTGAAGGACTGGAAATGGCCCGAGCATGCGACACCCGGTTACATCAAAAGCCACGTTCACTGGGAGAACATCGATGCGGCAAAAGGGGAGATGGCTTTGCTGCCGACTTTCAGGCTGCCCACGCTCATCCACACCCGCTCCGGGAACGCCAAGTGGCTTTACGAGATATCACACAAAAATCCTATATGGCTTGCCCGCAAAGACGCTGAGAGACTAGGCGTAAAGACCGGCGATCTCCTGAAGGTCCACACGGAGATCGGATATTTCGTCGACAAAGTCTGGGTTACTGAGGGAATCAGACCGGGTGTTATCGCCTGCTCGCATCATCTGGGCCGGTGGCGTTTGAAAGAAGACGAGGGGGGGGAAAGATGGTCAACTGCTCTGGTCGACCTGAAACAAGTTGGAGCCGGGCAGTGGATGATGCGCCAGGTTCACGGCATCCGGCCTTTTCCCAGTGATGACCCGGACTCCAGCCGTATCTGGTGGGAAGACGGCGGCGTGCACCAGAATCTCACCTTCCCTGTGCAGCCCGATTTCATCAGCGGCCAGCACTGCTGGCACCAGAAGGTAAGAGTAGAAAGGGCTGGATCCGAGGACCGCTACGGGGACATTTTTATCGATACCAACAAATCTCACGAGATCTACAAGCGGTGGCTAACGATGACTCGGCCCGCGCCCGGCCCGGCAAACCTGCGCCGGCCTATGTGGCTGCCGCGCTCTTACAAGCCGGCGGCTGAGGCCTACTACATGACAGACGCTAAAGCGGCGGATCAAACGCGGAAAGACTAGAGATCTGCATCGTGGGAGAGTTCCTCAGAGGTTATTCTCTGATCAGCGTCATACCGATTTTGCCGTTCTCTTCGTCGGTCCCGGACAGCTTGCCTCTTCCTGTTCTAAGATTAATGTTACCGAGTAAAGTGCGCACGAGTCCTGAACCCTCGGGTTCAGGTTCACCCGTGTCTTGATCGACATGTCTTTCTTCGCTGTTAAGGCAAATGCGACCGCCGCGGGATAATAGCATAGAACCCTCAGCGATGAAGGTTGAACCCACGCCGGCGACAGTAAAAAGATTGAGAAACCCGCTATCTCCCAGGTCCAAGAATTCGACGGACTTTTTCTTATCTCTGACTACGTCGGCGCGGTAGAAACCAGTCGGATCTCCCAGGACGCTCGCCGGCACACCTACGAGATGCATTGGCCCATTGTTAGTCGTGCCGACCAGATTTATACTTCTGCCGGCGCGGAAGACACCCGAAAACGACCTCACGTCGAGTGGTATCTCTTCACTTCCGCCACTAAAAAAACCGGTTACTTTGCGATTTTGGGAATCCCATTTTCCGCTAAAAAAGAACAGGCCGAAATTGACGACTGCGGGGCGTTTTGGAGGTTTCACGGCCGAGTTAGGTACAATGCAGAGATAACCAAAGAGCTCGTTGAACTCGGAATCGAAGGTTATGTATCCCGCTCCCAAAGTGGTGCCGGTAATCTTTACATCCCAGGTTCCTACAGGCAAATCTTGGGCGTGACTCAGGGTTAGAGAAAAGCCAACTACAAACAAAATCAACATCGCCGCAATCTTCACGTTCCTCCGCATAGTTCTCCTCCTTGTGCTATTCCAAAGTAGCCGTGGGCGACGCAGACTTCATTGCCCCGCAGTTGTAGCCGAAGTGCTGCCCGGTTTTCAAGCAACGGCTATGCCAGATTGGTAACTATTGGAATATAGGAGCTCTCCGATCTCGACTGGACATGAACTGGGCAGAAATCGCCCGCAGGAAGTAACAAAAAACGCCGGCTAAGGCGGGTCAGAAGAAAATTACCGGCCGTGGCGCGCTAACTTTTTTCAGGAACTCGCAGTTTGATTGGTGGGTCCGCTCTAGATGGGAAACAACTACTATGCTCTATGAGATTATCAGATGCCTTCCCCCATCCCCCTTTGCGTTCCTTGTATCGGAGTGCGGTTCCATTCCAGAGCCGAATGGAACTTTCGCGGCAAAGGAGGCTTGCGTGTGGTCATGAAATTAACAAACTCCTCCTTTGACGCAAAACGCATGCGGGTGTTCGTATTTTTCTCCACGCCAAGGGTGGTGATTGCGGGCCGGTAGTCGTGCGCGGGACAAACTTGAATGTGATCTGCCAGCGAGGCGAGTCTCCGCAGGCTTTCGTATTGTTTCTCGGGATCCCCGCCTGGAAGGTCGGTTCTGCCGCACCCCCCGATCAGAAGCGTATCTCCGGTGAACAGCATGTCCCGGGCGAGGAGGCAGGTACTGTCCTCGGTATGACCTGGAGTATGCATCACCTCGATTCTTAGCTCTCCGCAGTGGATCAAGTCTCCGTCGTTGGTTCTGAGGTCCACATAAGGCGCCTCGGTTGAGTTGTGCATCACGACTTCGATTCCGTGGCGCTCTCGCAAAATCTTGCAGGCTGAGCTGTGATCTGCGTGAGTGTGGGTATCGATAGCATAGATCAACTCCGACGATAAATCGCGCGCAATCATCAGGTATTCTTCTGTCTTATCAATCTCCGGATCGATGACGACGCACACGTTATTTTTCTTGCAACCGAGAATGTAAGATAAGCAGCCGCTGGAGCGAATCTGCTCGAAATAGATATCCGTATTGTCCATTCGTTCCTCGCCTGACGGGCAAAATCAGACTCGAGTCGCCGTGCCTTCGCTGAGATTGTAGCGGTACCTCTCGACTTTTTCCAGGTCATAGCTGAGGAAGCGAAATACCACCGCAGGTCCCTCAAGCGCATTCGTCGAATGAATATCGCCGGGAAGGTAAGGGTAGGCAACGCCCGGCGAGAGTCGATGCCGGTCTTTTGCTTCCACGGTTGCCTTGCCAGGCCCTTTGCCGCCGTCCGTCCGCTGGTAGAGCGTAATTTCAGTTAAGCCACGGTAGGAACCATAAACAACCCAGCAAGGGCCGTGATCATGGGGAGAGTTGGCGCGTCCTTGCGGATGCACATGGCCCATCTGGATAAAACCTTTATCCGGGTCACGGTAAAGCTCTTTGGACGGTTCTCCACTTCTGATCAAATCAGCCAGCCACGGTTCATCGGGATTTGCGCTTAGCAGGTGTTTTTTCATGAGGGCTTGAACTTTAAATGGAAGCTGTGGATCTTTGCCGTCGCCCCAAATGGAACGGATCTCTTGGATGTACTTCTCCAAAGAATTCTCCTGGATCGCCGCAAGTGTCTGCATAGATCTTCTCCTTTCGACAGGAATACTTTTATCACATTAAATGCTTTCGTCCAGGCGGGCTGCGCGCAATCAATGGGCGTTCAATTCGTTCCAAAGAGTTCCAATCGTTTAAACCCTCTCCTTCCTCCTCCCCGGCGACGCGGGGGAGGAAAGAGAGCCTGCCCGGACTTGATCCGGGGTGGGGGCTTAAACGGCTTGAACGTTTTGAACTGCGTTTGGTAGCTGGCCGGCTCACCCCTCGATCGACAGAGTGTCGGAGGTTTCCTGGGAGCATGAATAATCCGGGCTCGCCTGCCGCGGACCTTACTTGTTACCTGTGAGAGTGCCGGTCAAATGGCAGGTCTCGTTCGTTTCAACTTCCCCGGAGATGTTGATCGTAAGAGTATTTCCCGAGAGAGATCCGGTAAAGCTCCCGTCGCCGCTGGCGACGGAAACCCCATTGGCCCTGGAGTTAAAGGTGAAGCCGCCGTTTACATCATTTAGAGGAACAACCGTCCCGGAGACCGAAATGGCCAGCGTGAAATTGATCCCGTCC
>JACQUW010000190.1 GCA_016210115.1 Deltaproteobacteria bacterium
CTCTACGATACGGCCATTCTACCGTACCAAAGATGCGAGCATTTGTCCAGCCCAAAATCTTACGCGATGAAAAACTCCCTACTAAGGTTTACCCGTCGTAACTGAGGGATTACGCCCAACGCACCTCCGTCCGCTCGTCCAGTTGCGCTACTCGGGCCATTTGACGTCTTACGGCTAGAATGATTATTAATAGGGCAATGAAAGTCGGTTCAAAGGGCTACTACGGTGTTCTGGCCATGGCCGATCTGGTGCAGAACTACAAAAGCCGACAACCGACGCAGGTGAAGGAAATAGCACGCCGGCAGAAGATCCCGGAAGAATACTTGGGACAGATAATGGTTCTCCTGAAGCGCGCCAATCTTGTTCACGGGACGAGAGGACCCGGAGGAGGTTACCATCTTGCCCGGACGCCCGAAAGCATTAGAGTGAGCGAGGTCCTGCAAGCTCTCGAAGGGCCTTTGGCTGACGGTGATCCAAGAAACGAAAGAAACCGTTTGCCGTCTTCTTCTTTGGTCGCTCGAAGGTTGCTGGAGACCTGGGTAAGGGCTGTGGAGGCATCGGAAAAAATTCTCTCGGAAGTGACTTTAGCGGACCTTTGCCGACCCGATGAAAGGGCTCGGATGTATTATATCTGAGGCGGCAGGTCCTGTTTTGATCTTTGTCCTTTATGTGATATAAAAAATCCCAATGACTTCTCGACTGGACATAGGGTGTGATCTCGGGGCCTGGCGACGCCATTCATCACTATGGCGTCTGCCCCAGGGTTAGCTCCAGTCGATTCATATAGGAACAAGAGGAAGGCCATAGGGTAAAACGCCCTATGGCCTTTTTTTGCGCGCATGATCCGACCGCCGTTTAAAGAATTTGTCCGCCTCGCTGCCCAGGGCAATTTGATCCCGGTCTATCAAGAGATTCTGATGGACATGGAGACGCCGCTCTCGTTCTTCCAAAGGATGGAGAAAAACCGATACGCCTTTCTTCTCGAGAGTGTCGAGGGAAGCGAACGCTGGGCTCGCTACTCCTTTTTGGGAACACGGCCCTATCTAGTCTTTAAGTCCAGGGGCAGCCGGGTTGAGATCATCGCGCCAGGAAAAAAGGAGCGGCTGACGGCGGAAAACCCTCTGCAGATTTTAGAGCAGTTGCTCAAAGAATATCGCCCTGTCACGGTGCCCGGCATTCCGCCATTTTTTGGCGGCGCCCTGGGTTACGTCGCTTATGACGCGGTGGAGCGGTTTCACAATATCCCGAGCCACGCAAAAGACCGCTTCAAATTGCCGGAGATCTTTTTTATTTTTGTCCAGACCCTGGTCGCCTTCGATAATTTGAAGCACACAATCAAGGTCATCGACAATGTTCGGCTCGATGGAAAGCAGGATATTGGCGCGGCCTACACCCAGGCAATCCATAGGATCCGGGATCTCGTTTCTTCGCTGCAAAAAAAAGCAGCGGGCATTGAGCCCAGGGATTTGACCGAGGGGAAACAAGAAAGAAAAATCCGCGCCAATCTCACTCCCGAGAGTTTTCGCGCTGCCGTCCGTAAAGCCAAAAATTACATCAAAGCGGGCGACATTATTCAGGTTGTACTTTGCCAGAGGCTCGAGACCCGAACCCGGGCCAAGCCGTTTGAGATTTACCGGGCCTTGAGATTTATCAATCCGTCCCCGTACATGTTCTATCTGGAACTGGAAGATCTTCGAGTCATCGGCTCATCGCCTGAAACCATGGTACGTCTTTCCGGTGATACGATTGAGCTTCGACCCATAGCGGGAACACGCCGCAGAGGCTCGACACCCGAGGAAGAGAAAGAGCTCGAGGCAGATCTTCTTTCGGACCCCAAAGAGAGGGCGGAGCATATTATGCTGGTGGATCTCGGTAGAAACGATGTCGGGCGGGTCGCCGAGGTCGGATCTGTTGATGTCAATGAGCTCATGGCCATTGAGCGCTATTCTCACGTCATTCACCTTGTCTCAAACATCCGCGGCAGAATGGTGCCGGGGAAGACCCCCTTTGACTTGTTCGTCTCAGCCTTTCCGGCAGGAACCGTGTCGGGCGCCCCGAAGATCAGAGCCATGGAGATTATCAGCGAGCTTGAGCCGGAGCGAAGGGGGCTCTATGCGGGGGCGATCGGCTATTTCAGTTTTAACGGGAATCTGGATACCTGCATCGTCATTCGGACGATCCTGATGCGGGGTAAAAACGCTTTCATCCATGCCGGCGCCGGAATCGTTGCGGATTCGGATCCTGAAAATGAATATCAGGAAACTCTGAACAAGGCCCGCGCCATGCTGAAGGCGATCGAATTGGCTGAGCAGTGGCTTCCGCGGCAAAAAAACCGCCAGAGGCGGCAATGATCCTCCTGATCGACAACTACGATTCGTTTACCTACAACCTCTTTCACTATCTCGGAGAGTTGGGGGCCGACGTGCGCGTTTTCCGAAACGACGAAATCACTCTGAACGAGATTGCCGAGCTCCGCCCGGACAAAATCGTCATCTCTCCCGGCCCGTGCACTCCCAGAGAAGCGGGGATTTCGTGCGATGTGATTCGCCGTTTTGGCGAGAAAACTCCTGTTTTAGGAGTTTGTTTAGGCCATCAGTGTATCGGCGCGGCATTTGGGGGAAAGATCAGCCGCGCGCCCAGCATTATGCACGGCAAGCTATCCGACGTTTATCACGACTCAAAGACAATTTACCGTTCCTTGAAGAACCCCTTTTCGGCAATGCGTTACCACTCGTTGGTTATTGCCCCGAGCAGCCTGCCGGGAGAGCTGAGTGTGAGCGCGCGAACCTCTGACGAGGTTATAATGGGCGTGCGCCATCGGAGTTATCCCGTGGAAGGCGTTCAATTCCACCCTGAATCGATCTTGAGCGAAGAGGGAAAAAAACTCCTGAAGAATTTCCTGGATCACTACTGAAGCGCGATCCGAGAGCGACTGTTTGCTCTATCCGAAGAGCCTTTTTGATTTCGCAAGGGCGTCGCCATAACGGAGGGCTTCAGCGGCCTTGACCCTCATCCCGAAAAAATGTTTCTCCGGGTACTGCGGCTCGGAATCGCTCCAAATAGGCAGAATCTTTGCGCCGTGGTGGCGGCCTTAGCTGAGTTTCCGCAATTTCTGCAGACTCCGGAGCTCGCGGGGCGGCTTCATGTGCTGGCCGGCTATGGTCCAGGAGACCTCGCCCACGTAAATGTCGCCGCGCGAATCGAGGGCGATCCCGTGGGGGGCTATGAACTGGCCCGGCGCTTCTCCGCCCCGAATGTCGCCCAGACGCGCCAGCAACTTTCCGGTTTTATCGTAGATACAAATCCGGTTGCCGATATTGGGGATGTCCCTGTTGACTGACATGCCGGGGCCGAGCTCGCCGATGTAGCAGAGCGGATTCGCTCTCTTTTCCATGTAAAGCGCACACGGGCGATGCATGTCGTTCCACTGCGTTTGGTATCTGCCGTTGCCGTCAAAGACCTGGACGCGGTGGTTCTCTCTGTCGGCGACGTAAACGTAGCCGTCCTGGTCAGTGCAGATATTATGAACGATGTTGAATTGCCCGGGATCTGTGCCCGGCTCACCCCATGAAAAAAGAAGCTTTCCCTCCGGCGTATATTTGTGAACCCGCGAGTTGCCGTAGCCATCAGAAACGTAGATCTCGTTTTTTGGAGAAAGGGCCACGTGCGTGCAGCGATTGAAAGGGTCTCCGCTCTGGTATGGCGCGGGTTTCCCGGGAACGCCGAGCTGCAGGAGAATTCTGCCGTCCAACGCGCATTTACGCACCGTGTGGTCTCCGTCATCGGTGCAATAGATGGAATCATCCGGCCCCATCGTGATTCCGTGAGCCCGGGTAAAAACGCCCTCACCCCACGAGCGAAGAAAATTTCCCTCGCGATCGAAAACGATGATCGGATGTTCGCCCCGGCTGAAGATATAAACCTGATCATTTCCGTCAACTCCCACCGCGGCGACCTCACGATAAGACCACCCTTCAGGCAGCTTTCCCCAGCCTTCGATGACTTCATAACGGAACTCTCCGCTTCCCATGATTGCGGCCATCTGATTCTCCTTCCTTGGGGCGTCATTTACCGGCACTCTATATAATATTCTCAGCTCCTTTTCCATCGAAGAAACCATTGCGTTCACTCGCGCTGTTGCTGTTATAATCACGCGACCATGCGTATCTCGCCTGTTTCGCTCTACTCCCTGGCGGGAGTTTTCCAGGCCGCAGGCAGTTCCGGAGCGGCCACGTTGGCTCCTTTCTTCATGAAATTCCACGGCTATCCCGTCGCGCTGGTCGGCATTCCGTTGGTCATCAATGGAGTGGGGCGCATCTGCTCCGACCTGCTCTCGGGGATGCTGGCGGCCCGCTTCGGTTCCGGAATTCTACTGGTCACCGCTGTATCGATCGCTCTCGCTGCCGGCGCGATCGGCGTTCTATTCCGTGATGTCATGCCTGTTTTCTTGAGCCTCTGGGCCGTGCTCGGACTGACAGAGGCCATGTTTGGACTGTCGTTGCGACAAATCGCCTTCGATCACTCAGCCACACACCAACAGGGACGAGCGCAGGGCCGTGTTGCGGCGGCCGTAGGCGTCGGCTTCACGATCGGCCCGGTCCTTGCCGGATTCGCCGGCTCTCGTTGGGGTCCCGATGTGCTGCTCCTCCTCTATGCGCTGCCTCAATCCGTCGCGCTAGCGCTGGTCATTATGGCAGGAGGACACCGAATCGGCACACCCGCCAAAGAGGGGAAACTCGCTTTTTGGGGCGCCGGAAAAGAGCTTCTCAGCCGCCCATCTTTTTTGGCCGTCTGCCTAGCGATCTTCCAGACTTTTCTATTCCTTATCGGGGTAACACGCGTGGCATTTCCGTTTCTGGCCATTCGACGCGGTTTGAGCTTGGATATAGTGGGAACCATCGTCGGCCTCTCACGCCTGGCCGATACCTGCGGACGGCTTGTTGGTGGATGGCTCTCTGATCGTATCGGTTCTCAACGGGTGATCCTGACCGGAATCGTTATCGGCGTGCCCATGTTCGTCGCAGAGACTTACGGCTGGAATATCCTCACTCTGCTCATCCCTCTCTCCTTCATGACCATGGGTTTCGGCTTTACCAATGTTGCTTCGACAACTTTCGCCCTCCAATCAGCGGGCCCACGAAACAAAGGAATAGCCCTCGGTCTCGCCCGCGCCTCCAACTCGGTGGGAACAGCTTTAGGACCGCTTGTCTCAGGGCTCCTCATTCAGACTTTGGGATACGAGGGAGGATTCTTTGCGATGGGTCTATTTTCAGTTGCAGTATCTCTAGCGGTTTGGTACGGGGTAAAGGACACCTCTCGCCCTTCGAAATGGATATTGACTCAAGCCTGTTTGCAATCTCATGAAGCTTCTCTGCTTTCAAGCGAAGCGCTTTTGGTGGAAGACACACTCCCGAACGCTGCCCAATGTGCCTGAAATAGACGTGGAAGAAGAGATTACTGAAAGTCTGGTGGTATTCGCTCAGGTAGAACCATCAGATGATGAAAAGGAACGACGGGCGTCGATCCTGCGCCAATCGTTAAAACACATCAAGTGGCTTGCGAATAAGAGAAAGCTTCAGAACGTCGTCCTGCATTCGTTCTCCCATCTCGGCCGGGAAATCGCCTCGCCCAGCTCGGCCGAATCTTTCCTGAAAGAGCTGGCAAGTCGGCTGCGCGCATCTGACTACCAGGTGTGGGTCACCCCCTTTGGATATTTTTGCGAGTGGGATCTTTCCGTTCATGGGGAGAGCCTGGCGAAGGTGTGGAAGGAGATCCACTGATATATAAGCCGCTAACCGGCAGGCGCAAAGAGGCGCCCGAAGTGTTGCAGCGCCCCCCTCAGGTTAGGCGTTAGGCGTGAGGCGAATCTCTTAAGCGCGACGCTTTGTTCCCGGCGCGTCAGCGATACGCTTTGAAAGGCGGCGCGTCGACCACCAGTCTCCGGCCGCCCTCGCCATCACCGCCTGTCGCGCGGGCGCGGTTCTTTTCGCCCCATTGATGGAGGTACTGGAGAACCTCCGCCAACGGGAGCACGTCGGCATATTTCTGGTTCATATCGAACAAGTTGATTGCGTGGCATGCCTCATGGCGATCGAAGACGCATTCCTCCACCACAATCATCCTTAACCGGTAGGTGGCGCCCTCGACCACGCTCGCCCGCACACACCCGCTGGTGCTTTCGCCGCAGGTGATCACAGTATCGACATCGAGATAGTTCAGGTGGCCGGCAAGTGGCGTCCCCCAGAATGCGCTCGGAGATGCTTTGCGCAGTACCGCCTCACCCGGAAGGGGTTTTACCTCATCAACGATTTCAAACCGCCCCTTCCGGCGCTCTCGCGCTTCCGGGCTCATGTTTGGCTTTTCGCCCCGAAAAGACCAGGGCTCGACCTCGTCCTCGGGCAGACCCGTGATGTGAATGATAGGGATTCCGATCTCGCGCGCGGTGCCGAGTAACTTCTGAATATAAGGAAGCGAATTCCATCCGGCCGTACCACAGCTTCCCGGCCAGTTTTTCGTCGCCTCAAGGATCGGCTCGGGCTTATTCCCGAAAACCCAGCGATAAAGGTCTATCAAAAGTAACGCCGGTCTCTGGCCAAATCCAATGCGCCTGGGCGGCTTCATGGCCACGTGGGCGCGGTCCTGCTCGGTAAGAAAACGATCCCAAACTCTTTCAGCCATGGTGTACCTCCAGGTCCGTGTTTAATTCGCTTCCGCGAATCTACATCCGCGAGTAGCGAATAGCAAATAGCGAATGGCAAATGGCGAACGGCGGATAGTGAAACTCGTCAATGGTCATTAGTCATTGGTCAATGCGGTAGGGGCGGACCTGCGCGTGTCATGAAAAGTGAACGGAAATGGCCGGAAGCAAAACCAGCATGTCTTTCATTTTAGCCTGTTTTGACCTACTTCTATCAGGATGTCGCCGGAGGCCATTGCTCTTGCTTCTTCTATTTTCTATGCGTTTTGCATTATCTCGGCGCGGCGCGGCCTAAAATATTCTACCCCCACAACCGTAACTTTCGTTTCGCTTCTTGTTCATGCCGTCACCCTCTCGGCGGCCGTTTTTGTCACCGGCGGAATTCCGAAAGTCGCCATGAAGGCGGTCATCTTATTCGTCATCGGCGGGAGTTTGCAGCCGATCATCCGGCTTTTTACTTATACCGGCGTTGAGAAGATCGGGGCCTCGCGTAGCTACACGCTGCGGGCGACCGCGCCTCTTTTCAGCGCCATTGTCGCCATAACAGTACTGAAGGAGCAGGCAGGCGCAGGCATCATGGTCGGCACGCTTCTGATCGTTATTGGCGTAATGTTTATCTCATGGGAGAAACGCCAGCAGCGGTCGTCCTATCGTTGGTGGCACCTGCTGTTCCCGCTGACCGCAGCGGTTCTTGCCGGGATCGTTCATCCCATCAGACGCGCCGGGCTAACGATTTCCGACGAGCCGCTCTTTTTTGCCGCTCTCGTCGGCATCGTCTCTCTGTTCTGGTTTGTGACTTATCTCGCCATCCCCAATACCGATAAGCCGGTCTGGAATACGAAAGCCCTGCTGCCGTTCATCGCGGCAGGCTTTTTCGAAACCATGGGCATTCTTCTTAATATTTCAGCGCTAAGCTCCGGTCGGGTCGTGGTGGTTTCTCCGATCGTATCCACGAGTCCCCTGTGGGTTGTTTTCGGATCCGTCATATTTTTGCGCGATCTCGAGCGGGTCAGCGCCCGAACGATCCTGGCTTCCTGCCTTGTGGTGGGCGGAACGTTAACGATTTCTTTGGCTCGTTAACGGGGGTTATGTATGCCTCGAATTAAGCACCTTGATCTCGCGAACAAATAGCCTCGAAGGATCTTTATGCCTCGCGGCTTTCTTTCTACGGTCGGACGGAGTTGTTTTCTAGTCTTGGTCTCAACGCTCGCATCAAGTACATCAGAGCCAACAGGAACGTGTAGCTTCGATGACTTGTTCGGTGGTCGGCTATCTGTCTCATCGCGCCACCGGCGTTCGCTCCGGATCGGAAGTTTGAAGGCCGCCTCAAGGCAAAGGTCTATTGCCCGACCGGAAAGGCTCGCCCCTCGCACTGCATAACCCCCGAAGAATGCGGGCTACCGGGGAGGGAGCGGGCCGTGATCGGCCACCTTCTTGTAGAGCCCAAGGGTCTCAGGGTCGCGCGGCAGCTCCCGGATCGCGGTCTCCATCTCTTCTCCCGTTAGAGGGGTCGGCTCGCTCGCCATGAGCTTTCTGAATTCCTTGTGGAATTCAGGGTCATGGAAGGCCTTCGCCATCGCCGTTCGCAGAATCTTTACGATCTCACCTGGTGTGCCCGGCGGTAGGATATAGGGCCAGCGCAGGTAGAGAAACGCACGGAACAGGTTCACTGCTTGCCGATCTATTCCCTTTCTGGCAAAGGTGTCCAGCTCCGGGACATTGGCAAAGCGTTGATGAAACTTCCCTTTGGGGATCGTGATGGTCGCGTGAATATGGAAAGAGCCTTTTTCCAGAGCTTCGCGGTTTCTCCGCCAGACGGTATCCGCGGTGTTCCCTCTGGCGTCCACTTCTCCTCGAGCAAGGGCGACATCAAGTTCCAGACCTCCGTAGCCGACAACGAACTTGGGTTCTTTGAGCCCCATCAGGTAACTGAACATCCGGCCGCTGACGTAGTTTGAATGGCCCACGGTCTGCGCCCCGATTCTTAACCCGGAAGCCGCGCGCAGTTTCTCCAGGCTGTCGAGGCCGAGTTCTTTCCGGGTGTAAAATATATAAGGATCGCCGCTCTCCGTGGAGCCCAGATAGATAAGCTTGTCGAGATCATACTTTGCCCCCACTAAGCCGAGGATGGGACCGGCGACCACGGGGGCGCCCACGGCGGCAATCCTGAGCCCATCGGGTTTGGCCGATGAATAGATGTGGTTTACGGCTTTCATTCCTGCGGCGCCGGGCATGTTTTCGATGATGATGGTCGGCTCTCCCGGAATATATTTTTTTAGGTAGGGGATTAAGGCCCTGGCCTGCATGTCGCCCGAGCCGCCCGGATCGCCGCCACGGACAATCGTGATATTTTTACCCAGGTAGTAGGGGGTCTGCGGTAGGGAATAGCTGGGAAAAAGCCCTACGCTGCCTACTCCAGTAGCCAATATGAATGCCGAGAGCGACTTGATTTTGAATCCCATGATTTCACCCCCGCTTTAAGCAATTATCAGCGTTCGGCCTCGGATACCATGTACCTTTCTGGCCGTCAAATGGGATTTCCGTACCGCGATTGAAGGCGTCAGGAGAAACCGACAAATGGACTAGGTTTTTAGGGGGTGGATTGGCGTCGCGATCGGCTCCGTCCAAAGATAAGGCTGGCCTTCTTTCTCTTTGATGAGTACCCACTGGAGCCAGTTCTCGTCATCCCTGTTCGGGAAATCCTCCCGCATGTGGCTCAAACGGCTTTCCCGGCGCATCTTGGACGCCTTGAAGATCATCTCGGCGGTATCGATCATGCACTCGGTCTCCCTCAGCCGGACAAAACTGTGCGCGTGCGGCGCCTTGAACCCCTGACATTTCTCCTTGATCGCCTGCAGTTGATCCAGGGCGGAACCGAGCGCTGCCTCGGTCTTGAGGATCGAAACGTCATAGCGAAAAATGAGCTTCTGCAAATCAAGCAGGAGATCATCGTCTCCCGCTTCGACACCGCCGGCAAAGCTGCCCTGCACATTTTGCTTGAGAGCGCGAACCAAGGCCTGGCTGATTTGGGGCTCGCCCGCCTGCTTCACATGTGCCGCCGCGCTCCTTCCCGCGATCCAGCCCGTGCCATTGCAAGCTCCGATGTGGAAACCGGCAAAATGCGTCGCGCAACTTGCCTGCGCCAGTCCCGCAACAAAAAGCCCCGGAACATGAGAACGACACTCTTTGTCTGTTTTCACTCCCATTTTGGTCATTTGAAATAATGGGTAGTACTCCGACCTTCCGAACATGTCGATTCGCGCGCGCTCCCCGAGCTTCTTATAAAAAAAATCCATCCAGGCCACTGCGCTGTGGAGATAGTCGGACCTTTTTTCTTCCGGGATCAGAGACATATCCAGATAAATGGGCGTCTTACCGGCCTTTTTCTCCATCACCATGGCCTTGCTGATCAATTGGACATCCGCCCAGTCCGCCCACTCAGGCTCGTATTCCTTCATGAAGGCTTCGCCCCTGGCGTTGATAAACTTTGCTCCGTCCTGGATCGCGAAAGTGATCCCCTCAAAGTAAAATTTCGGATTTCCGGGTCTCAGATAACCGAACTCGGCGTTCGTGACGACAGCGCCCGCGCGGTAGGCGAGAATCGGGCCGGTCCCCGTGAGATCGCGGACAAACCCGGCGCGGAAGGTCACACTGTTGGTGGCGATAATCGTCGCTTTCGCACGGAGGATGACGAATTCGCCGGAGCGCGCGTCGATTCCCGCGGCTCCGCGAACCGTCCCGTCCTCCGCCTTAAGAAGGTCGGTAATGAATATCCGTTCGACGATCTCGACGCCCTGCTGCTCGGCGGCTTTGCGGAGCTTCCAGCAGTACTCGAGTCCGCCGCCCACCGGCTTCAAGACTTGCGTGACCTTTAGGCCCCGCGTTGGCCGGCGAACAAATTTTCCGTTCTCTTTCGGGAAATCGAGTCCCATCTTTTCCATTTCCAGAAGCTGCGGGTAGGAGAGCGACAGAACTTCTCGAATGAGCTCCTGTTCGGCAATCCATTCATTGCCTTCAATGATGTCATGAACGCAGGCATCCAGATCGTCATCCGGCGTTACGACCACCATCCAGGCATTCGAAAACGCCGTATGGCCGGTCCTTCCTACCATGCGGGCATCGAGCAAACTCACGCGGCCGCCAGGGAGGTGGCGCCGTGCGCTGAGCGCCGCCCAAAGCCCGCCGGCTCCCGCGCCGATGATCAAAACATCCGTTTCGATAAGCTTTCCGATTGTTTCAAGCATAAATTCAGAAGTTCACAGGGTTTCAGCCCTCCCGCGTAGGCCGCTCAAAAAGATCCCAGGTGCAAGGCCGGCGAGAAACCGATGAGCGGAGGCGTACTGTGCGAGTACGTTGTAGCGAAGCGGTCGACCGCAACGAAACAGATGGGGCTTTTTCAGAGGCCTACGCATCACCACGGCAGCGGTCTTCGCCTCACGATCGGGTGAACGTCGATGCACTGCTCGGGACAGAAGATCTCGCAGTTGAAACAAGTTACGCAATGCTCCACAAATTTAAGCACAGGAATCAGCCGGCCGTCCCTCTGTTCCATGTGAATGACGTCGGCGGGACAAACCGGGTCACAGACCCCGCAACTGGTGCATTTATCGAGATCAATATCGACGATCATAGCGCCTACCCAAAACACGGGGCGTTCAATTCGTTCAAGCAGTTCAATCGTTCAAACCCCCTCCTGCATCCTCCCCCGCGCCCGCGGGGGAGGAGAGAGGTGGGGGCTTAAACGGCTTGAATCTTTTGAACGGCTTGAACAATCACAGAATCTTCAGGAGCCGTGCCGCAGTTCTCCCCAGGATTCCCTCCTTGACCTCCTCTTTAAGATTCAGGTCTTTCACAGCGGCGATATATTCCCGCATTGCTTTATTGCCCTTTCCGGTATCGGTGGCGACGCCGGTAAAATCCTGCGGATAGTCTGTGGCAAAAACCAATCGCTCCGGCTTGATACCCAAAAGCCCGCAATTCAGTGCCGTGAGGCCTCCTTCGAATCCTGCCATGTCGAAGTAGAGCATGTCGAAGTATTCCTCGAACGAGCGCTTTAAAGTGCCGAACCGGTAGGCCTTGGCCACCAGGCGGTCCTTGACCGCTGAAATACCGCCGCCGAAATGGCCGATGACAAACTTGAGATTGGGAAAGCGATCCAGGATCCCCCCGGCGATAATTCGGGTGGCCGCAACGGAGAGATCGACCTCTCTTCCCAGAATGCGCGCCAAATCGTAGTCCATCAAGTGCTGATAGCCCTGGGGGACCATGGCCGGATGAACAAAGATCGGCACATCCAGCTCGCTAATTTTCTCGTAGAAGTCATAGAGTCTGGGCGAATCCAAAGAGAGGCCGCCCACTTGAGACATGATCGTCGCGCCGTGCAAGCCCAGGTCCTTGATCGCTCGATCCAGTTCTGGCAGCGCCGCTTTGCCCTCGTGAACCGGCGCGTGCGCGAGCCCGGCGAAACGTCCGGGATACTTGCGCTGGAGTTTGGAAAATTCATCGTTTGTGAGCCTGCAGTCTTCGAGCTTTGCGTCCCAGCTTATCACGCAGGAAAGAACGGCAACGTCGAGCGCCCCTTCATCCATGTCCCGGAGTTGCGCCTCGGGGTCATAGAGCTTCGGGTGCATCGTTAAATTCTGGACGCCTCCTTCTTTTCTAAAGACCGGCTTGTCGGAGTACGCTCCCAATTTTTTCGCGAGATCCACCGGTATCAAGTGATGCTGAAAATCGATAACCATTTTCTCTTCTCCTTTAAGCGTTGAACCACCGGAGTTCCTTTTCTAGTCTCGAATATCCTGCAGAAACCACTCTGTTGGAAATTCTTTACCAATGCCACGCGCTTTGGCCAAATCGTAGACATGTTTTCCTACCGCGGCGAATTGCAGTCCCTGCGTGCCTCGATTGTCGAAAAACGTGACGTCTTGATGGCTCTGACGACCTTTCCGCTTCCCGCTGATCAAATCCACGAGAAACGTGCTGTTGGAATCGTCCTGATAAATTTTTCGCGGCTTCGTCTTCGGGATCCTTTTGATCTCAGCCGGCTGGCCCGCGACGTACGAAAAAATGCCATGAGTCATGTAATCGATATGGGCGCTGTGCCGGTTCTTATTCTTGTCAATCGTTGCATATAGAGTTTGTTCTCCCAATCTCACCACGACGTTAGCCTTCTCGATCACGTCATCGGGAATATCGGACCCGTTGACGTCGGTCAGATGCATTCCCGGCTCAATCCATTCGCTTTTGATAACCGGCGTAATCGCGTCCGTACAGGTGGCGACGATATCCGAGCCGCGAACCGCCTTCTCCGGGCTGTCGACAGGCTCAATCTCAAGCGACAACGTTTTTTCCATTTCCCTGGCGTATTTCTCCCTGTTCGCCCGCGTTGGGCTATACACTTTGACCTTGCTGATCTTTCTGACTTCGCAAAACGCCATCAGGTAAGTCCTCGCCATCCCGCCGGAGCCGATCATGCCGACGACACCGGCATCTTGGCGAGCCAGGTATTTGACGCCCAGGCCGGCGCAGGCTCCTACCCGCATGTGCTGCAACACGCCGTCGTTGATCATCGCCAGCGGCTCGCCATTTTGGACGCCAAAGAGGAGGATAAATCCACAGAAGAGCCCTGGCCTGACGCAATATTTTTCTTCGGTTCTTCCACCCTCCCATTGGGGCCAGTAAACCATGTCTGATTTGAGTCGAATGGCAAAGGCCGTGTTTCGGCTTCCCCCTTCCATCGTTCCCCATCGGAAATAGCTGTCTTCTTTCCCCGGCGGGATAAACACATCGATGCGATGCCTGTAAACGGCATCCCCAATGGCCAGCTCCTGATAGATGCCTTCGATAGAGTCCATGCACCCCTTCATCGTTAGCACGCCGTCGACGTCGCTGTTGCTTATGTAAAGAGCCATACTGAATTTCCTTTCTCCAAATAAAGGTTTCTTCTTGCCTGGATCCCGTCTTCGAGCGCGTGTCGGGATCGTTGCGCGGCCGCTCTTTTTCCGAGGGCGCAATGAATTGCGCCCCTACAATTGACGGTTGCTCAAGCTGCGGCCCGGCTATTGCTTGTAGAGCCTGGCGATAAAGCCGCTCTCTTCAAGCTCCTTGAGCCACCGAGGGTCGACGAAATCTCTGGGATTGGCGGCGCGGGCTTTTTCGTCCTTCGCCCCAAACTCCGCCAATCGGAGCTTCACGGCCTCTTCACTGGGATAAGGGACTCTGGCAAGGTAATTTTGCGCAAAAATCCGGTAAGTCTCCGCTAGAATATCGGGATCTTCGATTTTCGTATATTTGGCCAGAGCCTTTTGGGTGAAAGCCTGATCGGTTTTGATCCTGTGAATCGATTCCACAATCGATCGCATCAGCCTTCTTATCGTTTCCGGATTTTTCTGGATGAAATCGCGCTTGGCAATAAAGGTATTCGTCTGAAAAGGGATCTTCAGTGTGCCGATCTCGAGAAGCTCTCTCATCCCGAGTTTTTTGCCTTTGATATTGATGGGAGGCGATAGCACTCCTCCGGAAATGGCCCCCGCCTCCATGCCAGCAAGGATCTGCGGGATGCCTCCCATTTGAAGAATCGTGACTTCGGTCGGGTCGATGTTGAAATGCTTCAACCCGGCGAGAAGAGCGGCATGGGACGAGCTCCCAAACCGGCTGGCGCCCAGTCTCTTTCCTTTGAGCTCCCTGGCCGAGGAAATCTCCGGACGCGACATCAGAGAAAAAACCAGAGTGGAGGTCATGTCGGCGACAGAGACGAGCTCCACGCCCTGAAGGCGCGTCCTTATAAGGCCGTCCCCGCTCGCGAGGCTGACCTCAACGTCGCCTCCGACCAACGCGGCAGCGGCTGTCGGGCCGCCGGCAATGTAGATTAATTGGGCGTCGAGTCCGTGTTTTTTGAATATTCCGGCCTCCGCGCCCACCCATGGAGTCAGCATCGCGCCGCTGATCGCGGAGTACGCGATCCGAACCTTCTCCTGAGCCGCCGCGTCATGGCGGAAAAAACTCAAAGTCAGAACAGCAAACGTGAAGGAAAATTTTAAAAATCGGATCATCGGCCCTAGTTTAGCGGTCAATCTTACCGTTTCGCCAGAGCCTGGCGGAAAGCGTCGCGGTACCGAATATCATAGAGACGACGGAAATCTTCCGGATAGTCTTCACCCGGTTCCATCTTTAGAGCGACGAGAACAGGACCATCCTCTTTCAGAATCCGCGGCAGCTCCCTGTCCCATTCCTGGAGATCTTTGAATTCGTAAGTTTTGCGATACCCGGCCGCTTTGGCGAATCCGGTGAAGCTAATTTCCCCGGCTCTGGGGATCGGCACGGCACCGTTGGTCTCGTAAGTGCCGTTCTCGCATACGCAATGGACAAAATTCTTCGGAGCGGCATGGGCGATAGTCACCAGGCTCCCGAGGTTCATCAGCAGGCTGCCATCCCCATCCAGAACGACCACGCGTTTATCAGGGCGCCCCAGCGCGAGTCCCAGGGCATGCGAGGAGCCTTGTCCCATCGCGCCTGTAAAAGTGTAGTTCAAGTCGCCGGGCGAGATGTGAATCCAATCCTGCGCGGCCTTATAGACCGCAACCACGATCTCGTCGGTCCTGTGGCGCGCCAGAGTCTTCAGGCATTCATCGCGTTTCATCATGGCTATTTCGGCTCCCTTCCGATCAGCATCACCACCGGCCGCGACCGTTCATAGGCCTTCTCCACGGCTGGCACTATTCTGTCGATGTCACCGGCTTCTTCAACCAGGTGATGTTCGATATCCATCGCATCCAGCACCGGCTCGACGATTCTAAGCCCATAGCGCTTGGACTCCGTCGGTTTGACGCCTCTCTCTTTTCCCAACAAGCCGACCATGATGCATACAGGGTTTTGCCCTTCCATGGCCACGCCGCGGAGAGAATTGACGGAATCGAGCAGTCCCGTGTACTGAATCAGCAACAATGCCCGGTGGCCTGCATTGTAAAGCCCGCTGCAAATTGAAACCCCTTCGTCCTCTTTGCAGACCTGCACGACGCGGACTTCGGGATCTTTCATGAGGCCCTTTAACAAGTGGTGGCTCGTCGTGCGGTCCGGCAGGGCGACGATAAAGCGAATGCCGGCCCGCTTGATTTCGTTGATAATGTCGGCGGCCTTAAGCGGCGAATCAGTTTCGACCATAAATCCTCCTTCCACCCTTCCTACGTTGCCTGCTTGATGAAATCTGACAAACGCTCCCCGATCAGAATCGAGGCGAGATTCGTGTTGGCGCGGGTTACGATGGGCATGGTCGACGCATCGCCGACCCAGAGATTGTTCATTCCGTGCACACGTAATTTTTCATCCACGACGGCCATTTCGTTCGAAGCAGGCCCCATCATGCAGGTCCCCACGCCGTGGTGATAGCTATCATAGGTAGAACGAGCGAACTTCGCCCAGTCCTCCGCGGGACCGGGCTGAATGGGCGGACCGTAGAATTCTTCAATGCCCTCGACGAGCCGCGCAATGAATTCCATGGCCCAAACCATAGCTTTAATATCCTCGGGGTCTTCGAGCATTCGAGATTCGATCCCGGGCAATTCGCGCGGATCAGCGCTCTTGAGAAATATCCTTCCCCGCAATCGCTGCTCCAGCAGGTGAGCTGATACCGGCATCATCCTTTTGATTCCTGCAACCTCCGTGGGCGGTCTCATCACGATATGGAAATTACCCGCGTCCAGGGCCGGATTGCTTTTCAGAACCAGTCTGAACCGCGGAACCACCCACTCCTCTCGAGAGTGCTTCGTGCCCTCAAAGGTCATGTAGACGACGGCATGATCCTGGTAGTTTTCTCCGACTCCCGGCAGGTCGTGCACGACGTTAATGCCGCGCTTCTCTAACTCCGCTTTCGGCCCGATGCCGGAGAGCATCAGGATCTGCGGCGAGTGATAAACTCCGGCGCACAGGACAATTTGGTCCCCAAGCGCTGTGAACAAACGCCCGTCTCGCTCATAGCGCACTCCCTCCGCCCGAAGTCCGGAAAGCTCAAGTGATGTAACCTGCGCTTCCGGAACGATGTTGAGATTTGCCCTCCCTCGGGCGAGATCGAGGTACGCTACGGTCGTCGACTGCCGCTTTCCATCCTTTATATTGTAGGGCGCGATGCACACCCCGATGGGATCGGGGATATTGATGTCCGGGCAGCGCGGAAGTCCCAGACTCAGAGACCTGTCGATAAAAGCCCGGACGGGCGCCGACATGGGAGAGTCGAACGTAAACGGTCTCTTGATGTAGAGCGGACCATCATGGCCGTGAAGCGGCGTATCCGGATAATCCTGATCCGATTCAATCCGCTTCATCACCGGCAGAAGGTTTTCGTAGGACCACTCGGGATTTCCGAGCCTCACCCAGTCGTCGAAATCGGCCCTGGGCGGGCGCAGAATCGACATGACGTTGACCGAGGAGCCTCCCCCCATGACCCTTCCGGCCAGCGAATAAAAATGGCTGCCATCGATCTTCCGCTCCGTGGGATACATCATTACGTAGGGGCTCTCGAGAAGAAGGCGAAATTGATTTTTCGCCTCGGAGACAAGCTCGGGAATAGGCCTGGGATCCGGGCCGGCTTCCAGCAATAACACCTTCCGTCTCGGGTCCTGAGAAAGCCGCGCCGCCGCGGCGCATCCCGCCGACCCTCCGCCGACGATAATCACATCGTAACGCTCTGCCATGGCGACTACACAGATGCCCCTTCAAGCTTTGACCGCACTCTTCGGGCGAATTCTTCGACGAGCAACAGCGCGGTGGCTCGAACGATCATATCGCCGAGAATTGCCAGCCTGCCCTTAATTTCAACGTTAGCGTGATAGCTCAATTCCGTGTGGCTTGCAACGGGCTCGCGCAATCGGATCGCGATGCCTGCGCTCAGGTTGCTGCCCGTTACCGAATCTTTGCCTTCGGCGCGGACCTGCATCTCCTCAGGCGGCTTGCTCTCAAGGATGGTCGCGCGAAAGGTAAATTTGCCGGAGATGGGCCCAACCGAGGCGCTGATAACTCCGTCGAATGTGCGGTCGTCGATTTTCGTGATCTTCTCAAGACCCGGCATGCAGGAGGAGAACTCGTCTACGTCGAGCAGGAAATCCCAGGCTCTTTTCCCGGGCGCTGCAATCTCGATTTTGCCCTCGAAATTCACGGTTTCATCTCTTTGTATCTATTATCTCATCCCCGTTGCGGGGGAGGATTAAACCCACCATCCTAGGCTTCCCCCGCGAGGGGGGAAGGAACTAAGTTTGATGTCAAGTTCGTTACCCACCAGATAATTATAACGCTTGTAAGAAAGCTTGAGACGTCTCAATCATAGGGGTAATTCTTAACATGACAACACGAAGAGGCAATCTATATTTGCACCCATCTCCTCCCCCCTTGCGGGGGAGGATTAAGGTGGGGGGGACCCTCGCCGCGATTGAAAAGCCGATTGGAAGAAAGGCTTACTGCCCGGAAGGCTCTTGTCCCTGCGCGATCGTTACGGCTGTTTTTGCCAGCGCAACAGGGCTCGGTCGATCCGAAGCGGTGTGACTTCTATAACACCACTGAACCTTTCCCTCCGGATCGACCACAAAGGTCACAGGATTTGCAACGAAACCGCTCCAGTGGCCCTCGTCTCCCGCCCCGACTGCGCGAATCAACTCGCCCTGAGGATCGCTGAGCAGGCGCAGCGGATAAGGATCCAGGCGGATATAAGGACGGTCTTCCTGACAATCGCGGGTTACCCGATCTCTGAGTTTTCTGGCTTCTTCGGCCGGCTGGACGCTGACTCCGAGAATCTGTATCCCCTCGGGCACGTATCTTTCAGATTCATAGACAAAGGCCGTCACCTGGGCCCGACACCACGGTCACCAGCGGCCGCGGTAGAAAAATACAATCGTTGCGCGGGAGTTCTTGAAAATTTCCGGAAATTCCACCATCTGCCCGTCGATATCCGTCAGGCTGGCGGCAGGAAACCTATCGCCCACTGTCAATTCAGCCATACTTTTACCTCAGCTCTCTCCTCTTAACGCGGAAAAGATCTTCTCCGCGGTGATCGGCAGCGACTTGATTCTAACTCCCACGGCATCTTCCACCGCGTTGGCAATGGCTGCGGCAACGGGAATATTGGTGGTTTCTCCTATGGCCGAACTATTGTAGGGACCAGGCCCGCTCGGCACTTCCGTTACGACGGTGTTTAGAGGCGGGATATCCTGAATCGTCGGAATCTTATAATCGCCGAAATGGCTGGTCGTTACTTTGCCATCCTCGATCATCAGATGCTCCATCATCGCGTAGCCCATCCCCATTACAGCCCCCCCTTCGATCTGTCCCTGGTGCATTAGAGGATTGAGCACCTTCCCCGTATGATGGACGGAGGTGAATTTTCTGAGCCTCACCTGTCCCGTTTCGCGATCGACTTCAACCTCCGCTATCTGAGCGCACATGGAGGCATCGTGGGCTTTCTTCGTGTCATTATAGGAGCCGCGGACTGAAATCGGCGACCCCTTGGCTTTGACGACTTGAGCCAGACTCATGCGCCGCTCGGCTTTTCTGTCCAGAACCCCGCCCTCGGTCAGCACCAAATCCTCCGGACGTTTTCCCATGGCTGAGGCCGCCGCCTTTAAGATTTCCTCTTTGGCCTTGATCGCCGCGTCATAGACCGCGTTGCCATAAACCCTTGTGGTTCGACTGCCGCCGACTCCCGAATCCTTCGCGCCGCTCATCGTGTCCAGCATCTGAATGCGGATTTTTTCCAATGGCACCTTGAGCTCCTCAGCGGCGATTTCGCAACACAAAGTATAGGTCCCCACTCCTTGATCCAACATCGCCGAGGCCAAAGTCACGGCGCCTGTTTTATCGATCGTGATATCGAAAGAGCCGAACCCGCCGTTGGGGCACCACTCGACCATAGCCAGGCCTCGCCCCACGTTCTTCGGTTTCGCTCTATGGTAGCCGGACTCGTCTAAAGCCCTTTTGAGCGTTTCCTCCGCCTTGATGTGGCCGATTTCGTCGCCCACGGGCGAAAGATCATGGTCACGCAGCAGGTTCTTCCTCCTGAACTCAGCCGGATCCATACCCAATTTCCTGGCCACCAGAGTCATCTGGCTTTCGTTGGCGAAATATCCTTGAGGCTCCCCGGGAGAGCGCATGTGGCCGCAAGGAATCTTGTTGGTATAGACCATTTTTTCTTCGATGCGCACGTGAGGAATCCTGTAGGGACCGGCTGACTGCTTGGCCCCGTTCAAAAGGCCGTTTGGCTTAAAGGCGCCGTAGGCGCCGCTATCGAAAATAAACTGCATCTGATGCGCTACCAGCGTACCGTTTTTCTTGACCCCCGTTTTTACCTTGACAACGGAGGCGTGCCTGGGATTTCCCGCCGCGAATTCCTCGTCGTAATCCATCACCATCTTTACCGGCCGGCCGCTCTTTTGAGAAAGCACGTAGCAGAGGGCTATATCCATGAAATCCCCCTTGCCGCCGAAATCTCCACCGATAAAGCATGGATGAACAACCAACTTTTCCGGCGCAATCCGCAGCGCCGTAGCGACCTGCTCTCTTATCCCGTAGGGGACTTTGCTGCAGGTCCACATTTGTGCCCCGCCGGTTTCGTCCGCGTGGACCACACAGGAGTGAGGTTCGAGGTAGGCGTGATGGACCGGCTTGGTGGTAAAGGTATTTTCCACGACCAGGTCCGACTGCAGGAAGCCGGCTTCGACGTCCCCTTTTTTCCATGAGATTTCGATGAACGCGTTGCTCGGAGCCTTTAGCTCCACCGGCAGCCCTTTATAGCTTATGACATTGGGATGTATCAGCGGCGCTGAAGGTTCCATGGCTTTGATCGGGTCCAGGAGGGCTTCCACTTCCTCGTATTCGACTTCGATGAGATTCACGGCCTCCTCAGCAATTTCCTCGTTCTCCGCCGCAACCGCGGCGACTTTCTCGCCCGCAAATCTCACGACTCCCTCCGCGAGAATCGGCATGTCGTAGATTCTCCTTCCGATCTTTAAGCCCGCCACGTCTTCTCCCGTCACCACAGCCTTTACGCCGGGCAGTTTTTCGGCTTTGCTGGCATCGATGCGTAAAATCCGGCCGGAGGCGATAGTGCTCCTCAAAACTTTTCCCCAGAGCATTCCGGGAAGAACGACGTCAACGGCATAAATTGCTTTTCCGCTAACCTTCAGCTCACCCTCGACTCTCGGAGTCGGGACTCCCACAACGTGCTTTGCTGCCATTAGCTCACCTCAGCGGTTGATTTGAGATCTTTCACGGAACGTTAACAGATCATATAAGGTTAAAAATTTTGCCTGGTCAAGAGCTTAAAAAATTTCCTACAGGGTTTGAGGCACCTGGAAATTAACGGCATCGTGTGTTAGGAAGAGATTTGTTTTATATCTTTCCCCGGTAGCTCAGCCGGTAGAGCAGGTGGCTGTAGCCGTTCTTGGTTGCAGCTTTTCGCCGTAAGGCGGATTGAAAAATCGGGTGAATTCAGGAAACCCTAAACAGGAATCTCACGCCTGTATGGCAATCCTGAGCGAAGCCTGCCGAAAGGGATTTCGTAGGCGGGAACGTGCAGAGACTAGAGGTTGAGGAC
>JACQUW010000193.1 GCA_016210115.1 Deltaproteobacteria bacterium
GCAGCACCGCCCGCATCGTCGGTGTGAGCACTGCCTGACTTCCATCAGAGGGAATCCCGGCGCGAAGAGCTTCGATGATGAAGAGTGGATTGCCTTCGGTCTCGCTCCAGAGTCGTGCCGCCAGTTTCGGATCAATCGTGTCTTCACCGCGTAGCCGAGCAGCGAGCGTCGCAGTGGCGGCTTCGTCGAGTCGGTCGAGTGGCACGGTGGTCACTGCGTGGTCGTGGCCCAAGGCGTCGATGAGTCCAACGAGTGGATGATGCTCTGGGATCTCCTCGGAGCGGACAGTACCGACGATGAGGACCGGTGCCGTCTGTCCAGAACGGACGACGAAACCGATCAGCTCAATGGTCTCGGCGTCACACCACTGCAAATCGTCGATGATCAGCAAGCGCGGGCGGTCGCCGGCGACGATCGCTCGGCTCACAGCATCGAACAACCGATGGCGCTGAGCCACGTCGCCCGACTGGCTCGGTCCAGACGGCTGGGAAGTATCACGGAGTTCCGGCAGGAGACGAGCCAGCTCGGCTCTCCAGACCGTGTCGAGCGTGTCGATGTGGTTTCGCAGAGTATCAGACCGGAGTAGGTCGACGACGGGACCCCACGGCAGTCTGCCCGCAGCCTCGTACGCACGAGCCGATGCCACTGCGTGTCCCTGTGCTCGAACGCGGCGGCCGAGCTCCATTGCGAGACGGGACTTCCCGATCCCGGGTTCCCCGGTCACCAACAAGAGATGTGCCCCACTCGTCCGCGCGGTGTTCCATGCCTCGTTGAGCTGCTTCCATTCGAGGTCGCGGCCGACGAAAGGCGATCTGGCGACGTGTGCCACGTCCTTACCCTGCGCTTCGTCGCGGTTGGGCGCGGGAGACCGGAGCTTTTGGTACGTCGCCTCGATCGCCTCGCCCGGTGCCACTTCAAGCTCGCGCTGCAGCACCTCCGCGTACCGGTGGTAGCAGCGCAGCGCCGCGGCTCTATCGCCCAGCGCGAGATGTGCCTCCATCTGAATTCGAACGGCCGCTTCGTCGGTCGGCTCCAGGTCGATGACACGTTGGGCGTGCCTGATCGTGGCTTCATGGTCGCCGCGCTCCGCAGCGTCTTCTGTCAGCCGCATAAGGGCCCCATATGCCTCCGCTCGAAGTTTCGCTCGCTCGTCCAGCACCCAGTCGTCATAACAAGCTGGAAGGAGATCGCCCGAATAAAGACGTGCGGCGAGCTCGAGATCACCGGCCGCCAGGGCATCGCGGAACCTCAGCACGTCAACCTCGCTCGGCCCAACCGGATTCCACCGCACAGTCTCGTTGTCGATCTCGACGAACTCGCCGAAATGGGGAAGGGAATGACGCAGTTCGTGGAGCAGCTTTCTCAGGTTGGTGTGCGCCTGACGCTCGTTGGAGTCGGGCCAGAGCTCGAACGCGAGTCGTGAGCGGTTCTGCAGGTCTCCCCGTAAGGCGATCAGCGCCAGAAATCTTTGCAAGCGAACAGAGTCGAAGGCGCGAAGACGCCGGCCGTCCAAGATAATCTCGACTACACCAAGAAGTCGGACCTCTAACCGCGCCGGAGGATCGCCGCCGACCCCCCTCCTGTCAGTCGGCATATGGCTCCTCTGGTTGCGGTCCAGTTCTGAAATTCCGCTGTCTCCCCTCGCCTGTGTCGATAGCAAGCCAATCAGCAGGTTGATGAGTGTCGATTCCGAGTCTCCGGGCCGGAACCGCGGGACTGTGTTGCGGTGTTCACACCGCACCTACCTCAATATCTGCCCCGCTCGTACTCCTCTACAACTGCATCCCATCCTTCTGGGGTTTGATCCAGTGTTAGTTCCGGCATGACGTTTCTCATTCGCCAGGGAGTTAAGGTGCCGGGGGCGGCGATTCCTGGTACCGGCCTTCACGTTTTCTAACAGGATACCGAAAATGCCTTTTTTGGGAATAGACCTCGCATTCGAGCGGATTATGGTTGCAGCCATGGACCCGCACTTTTATCCGGCTGTTGCCATACTCTTGATGCCCAATTACCGTGGTTATGTTGAGATCAAGATAAGATGTGACTCGGAATCAACAGATAGGCATAGAGGCTTAGCGACTCCCGGTTGACCGGTTGTTGACCTAAGAACTCGTTGACTGCGGCACGAGCTTGATCGTGGTGCCTCGTGCCTCCGGGGCAACGATGGAGTCAACGTAGCGTGCGCTGTAGCGGCGGTACTTTGTGCGGTACGCAGCGTCGATGTGGTCGTTGATCTGGGAGTCGGTTTCCTGCACGAGTTCACGTACTTTTCGACTCCATCCACCCGGATCCTGCCCTCATGGCGCGCCTGGGCGGCACGGAACCAGGCGCCGCCGTGCCCCTTGTAGGAGCGCACGTAGAGGTTGTCGCCGAGGCGAACGACCCAGATTGTGACGGGGCTTTGTGGCGTTCCGTCGCGCCGCAGTGGCGCGAACTCCAGCTCATCTGCTGCTCCGATCCTCTTTAGCTCCTCGCTCGTCCACGCAATCATCGACGCGTCTCCTTCTGTGCATAGTCGTTGACGTATTATTTTTGGCCAGATAGCGGAACCCTCACCTAACCTCTCCCGCAAAAGGGGGCGAACCTAGGAGATTAGAATCCAGTCCCCTCGCCCATTTCGATGGGAGAGGGCGAGGGTGAGGGCCACTGCGACTGAATCGCGCGTTATACGGCTGGTCCGCGCTGCGGCTGCTGTTTAGAGAAGACGCCTCAAGGTTGGATCATCACCTTAATCGCTTCCCGTTCGTCCATCGGCCGGCAGCCGTCAGGCACCTCGTCGAGAAGGAAGTTATTGCTCATCGTGAGGCCCCCGGTATTGTTCGTCGCTGACCTTCTCCATCCACTCGACGGCCTTGCCATGGAGCTGCTCCTGAATGGCAGTATGGGTCACGGCGGTGGTTGGCGTGGCGCCATGCCAATGCTTCTCGCCCGGCGGGCACCAGACCACGTCGCCCGGTCGAATCGCCTTGATCGGACCGCCCCAGCTCTGCACCAGCCCGCAGCCAGATGTCACGACCAGATTCTGGCCCACCGGATGGGTGTGCCATGCGGTGCGCGCCCCGGGTTCGAACGTGACACTCGCGCCGCGCACGCGTGCCGGTTCGGGTGCCTCAAAGAGGGGATCAATCCGTACGTTGCCGGTGAAATACTCGGTCGGTCCTTTGGCGGAGGGCTGTGAACCACTTCTTTTGATATCCATTTTCTGAATTCCTTCCTTGCGGCCAGTATGGTGTCCCGTAAATCGTTAGCTCAAGCGTGCCTCCCATTCGTCTCCCCCGAAAGCATGTCCTGAGTCCGTCGAAGGGGGCTTTCCTCAGGGCACACCTTTCGGCCGCAGCCGATAGGCTGTTGCCTTCGGGCTCCGACTCGCGCATTGCTTTGCGTGCCTCGCAGGACCTGCGTGGTCCTACATCTGAGGCCTGCCGGCCAGCCCCTTCGGTCGCCGCGCTTTCATAGTTCAGAGCGATCGAAAGACACATGGTCATTCCCGGCGGAAGCGGGAATCCACGTTTTATCGTTTTCCGTATCCCTACTCTTCGCGGTGCCGCGCGCTTGGCCTTAATACCGCACGGACACCCTTTCTGATTACATTGTAACGCTGGTGGATCAGATTTATAGGCAGGAGAACTACTGAACATTGTTCAAGAGGATTCCAATAAATGGTTGAAGAATACAAAGCCGCATTCGGCGGGCCAGACAAGGGGTTCGGGGGTCAGACGTGATATTTGCTGTTTGGCTGGTCGCCAGCGCTCCTGAACGCGCCCCCTCAACGATTCAGGAAATGTGGCGCGGTAAGCGAGGATTTATTTTTTCCCAAAGGCAAATCGTGTCTGTATCCCCTGATCCGCTCCGCAACCTGGCCTGCAAAAAAATTCTAGCTCCAATCTCCGCTTTCTGATATAGTTGCCTAAACTGTTGAGTTGCTTGGGATATTGTGGAGGTTTGGGTTTCGGGCCGCTTAGATGACAAGATCGCAACACAACAGTGCCCTTGCGGCTTCTTTACCGACCTGCAGAAAGGATGCGCCTGCACGGCCACTTTCACATCAAGCGCTAACGGCCAAAATCTACGTCCGCTGCTCGATCGAATCCACATTTCCGGTCGGAGTCCCTGCGCTTCGCTATCAGGACCTGGGCAACTGGGACGCCGGCGAGCCTTCCGCGAAAAGAAGAAATAAGGAATGACCATTTCTATGCCCGAAATCGCCAAAAACGACTGGGTTCGATTGATCACCAGCGGACTGGTCGGGGCCTCGTTGGTGGCGGGGGTTTCTTTTTACAATTTTAACCGTCAGATGAACCTCGCTATAAGGCAACAACAAATATCCTTATCGCGGGATCTCGCTAGAGAATTTTATCAACTCGATGGCCTTTATAGAGAGCTGAGGACAACGATTGAGAGCTGCCAGCCTCTCTACAAACAGTCGGGTGGCAAATTCTCTCATGACCAAATTAATAGGTATCTCGGATTTTTTGACGATCTTGGTTTTTATCTAAATCAGGAAGCTTTAACAATCGAGATTATCGATCATCTTTTTGGTGCTTATCTTATCGAAGCCTTTGAACATCCCGAGATTCGGCGCTACATATCTCTACTAAGGACATCGATGGATCAACCTGGAGCGTTAAAGGAATTTGAACAATTGGCAGCTCTTTTAGAGAATGACCCGAGAAAACAACGGCAAGTGCAGAACGCACGGGCCGCGTGCAAGCGACAACCGTAACTCTTCTCTCGTGAAGACCCCGATACGGGACAGGCAGGAGATTGCAAATGACCGCCGAAATCACGGTTAGAAATGTACTTGTTTTTGGCCTGTTTCTCTTTTTGCTCGGCTGTGCCACGGCTCAACACAAAGATAAACCCACCGCTACTGTGTCTGGCGAAGTAAAACAAGTGGATCGAAGAAGCAGCACTATAACACTTCGAACTATGGATGATACTTCTATCAGTTTCGAGCTCTCTCCAAAGACCAAAATACTCCCCTCCAAAGCTCCTACTGGCAATCTTTCAGACATCCAGGTGGGGCAGTCTGTCAGGGTAACCTACACAGTTGAAGGCCGAAATCTAGTTGCGCATTCTGTTGAAGTCAGACCCGGGGGTTGTCCTGAAGGTCGGCCATGCCCTGAGGATAGGACGAAGAAACGCTAAACGAGAAATATTTGTACTTCGGCATCACCAATGCAGCCAGCGCCGCCGTATTTTGCCGGATTTTTGGATCCTACCCGCTCGAATATAGAACCAGTCCACAATCCGATCCGGTATGGCGCTGCAGTTGGCGTTAAAGGTTCTGTTTGGCCTATAAAGCGTATTAGACGGAGGGAAGATTATGTTTAGCGGTCTCGCACATCTGCTCGCGTTCATTTTTGTTCTGGTCACTGTCACCAGCGAGACATGTGCCATGAACATAAACGATCGGCTTCATCTTATGACAACGCTTGTTTCCGCCGACGGCGCGGCTTACTCAGCTCAAGGCAGCGGCTTTTTTTATCAGCAGCTTGGCCCTCCAACCAAACCAGGCAGTCCGTGGCATATGATTCGCCAAGTATGGCTGGTAACTAATCGTCACGTAGTTCTACCTCGGATCAATAATGCCGAAGTTGTCCCCGAGCAATTCACGTTTAATCTGCGGCGAGAAGAGAAGGGTAAACTATTGTGGGAACCCGTAATTCTTACCAGCTCAGAGCTACGCAAACGTACAAAGCTGCACCCAGATCCCAATGTGGACGTAGCCGTGATTGAAATTCTGGACCTTCTTGAGTCTAAGCTCGATGAGAAGAAAAACATCCTTCAATGGTATGGTGTCTCAGAGGATGACTTTGCCGGTCAGAATAAGATCGAGGTGGAAGCATCTGACGATATAGTCGTTATTGGTTATCCACGATCCTTCTATGACGAGCATAATCTGTTTCCGATTGTGAAGGCTGGTATAATCGCGTCGCGTTGGGGAGCCAATTTCGCTGGAAAGCCATTCTTTCTCATTGACGCAAAGCTGTTTCCTGGCTCGTCGGGAAGTATCGTCCTCTCTAAACCTCGTGACTTCGTGATGCACCGTGGCCAGCTCCTCCGGTCAAAAGAGAAGCAATTCGCGTTCTTAGGCATTTTTTCCGGTGAGCCGTTTCAGCAAGATCGACCAATTAACTTGGAAAACATGATTATCATCCAGAAGTTCGGTTACGACGTAGGGATTGTGTGGTACGCTAACTTAATTCCTGAAATCATTAAAAATGGGACAGCGATAGATACTAAGTAGCTGACTCCGAACCTTGTACAACTAATTCCAATTCTCATTGCCTGAGTGGTCACCTGAAAACTGGCCAATGGTCGTCAGTTCAAAACCGGCCAACGGATAGAGCCCGAGACCACGTTCTTTTACCTCTTTCCCTCCTGATCGGGCAACTCCATTCTAGTGCGCCAGCTGCGAGGGCCGCATTTAAGAACATGACCGTGATGGAGCAGTCGGTCGAGCATGGCGGTAACCGCAGCGCTGTCACCGAGGAGTTTTCCCCAGTCTTCCGCTGGACGATTCGAAGTCAAAAGGGTGCTGGCTCGCTCGTAGCGGCGCATGACGATCTCTAAGAGGTCCTCGGCGGCGGTGGCGGGGACTTTGCGCATGCCCAGATCATCGATAATGAGCAGCGGCACGGTGGCCAAGAGTTCCATGTGCTGTTAGCGGCGAGATTCGGGAGCCGTCGATAGCGGCTTCGGCGATCTCGTCGAGCAGCGCATGGGTTTCTCGGTAAAGCACCCGGTAGCCCTGTTGGATTGCCGCCAGACCGATGGCCTGGACCAAGTGGCTCTTGCCGGTGCCCGGCGGACCTAAAAACAAACGTCTTCGTGTCGTGAGATAAACGCGGCGGTGGCCAGATCGAAGATGGGGGGTTGGTTCCGGGACGTTGTTGACTAGCTTGACAAGAAGGAGGCGGCGCTGTTCCTGGTCGATCGCGTAATCGAGAATTTCATCAACGGTATTCATGATCGTTGCCTATTTCGCTGTTGGCGCCAGGAGCCCTTCCGAGACTGTTTAGCGGGCGGTGGATGTGATACTGTAACGATGGAGGCCGATTTATGAAACACGCAAGGATGCCGCGTGACGAATATTTTGAGGAAATTGTGGAGACTTTGAAATCTGTCCCAAAGAGGCGGCTTAGGATTGTTCGGGATTTCATTGGGGCGCTCGCTGAGCTCAGTTTGGGCGACACCGACGGTACGAAGTCAAAACGCAGGGGGCTAAAGAGTCTCGTCAAAACCCCATTCTGCGGCATGTGGGAAAAGCGGACGGACATTGACAACGGGCGATCTTATGCGCGGGAGTTGAGGCGCGTGTTGGAAAAGCGTGGCGACCGAACCTAGAACCTTCGTCGATACGGACATCCTCATAGATATCGCGCGAAAACAAGTCCGCGCAATTGATTTTTGGCGCCGCGCAGAGGCGCGCTCGACGATGACCTGCTCTGCCGTTTCAGTGTTTGAACTTCTTGCGGGTTGTAGGAACCTGCGTGAGCAGCGGATGACTCTCAGAGGTTTTTCGAGCATCGACATCATCCATGTCGAGACCGGCGATTCCATTCTAGCCTTGGATTGGTATCGTTCTTACCACCTTTCCCGCGGAATCGGATTCCTCGATTGCTTAGTGGCGGCAGCAGCTCGCCGCATGGACTGCCAGGTCCATACATTCAACACCAAGCATTTCCGGGTCATTCCCGGGCTGAAGACGAAGCGTCCGTATTAGGGACTATTTTGGGTTCTGAGTTCTACCTCTCGGTTAGCTGTACACGCGAGGACTCCGTCTCCAAATTTCCTCTGGCGCGGTGTGCCGTTTAATTTTCCTAATCCTATGAGACGAACTTCCACGTTTCCGTAATTACTGAAACCTGGGAATGGGCAGCTGTATCCGTCGCGGGCGGATTAGTGAAAGCTTCGATTTAAGTTCGGCCGCGGCTTGGAGAGATAAATGTTTACGGGATCGTGTACTGTTCAGAGCCTGTGAAGCAGTTGTGTCATCGATGCAAATCCGTAAAATCTCCCCTCTCCCCTCTTTTCCAAAGAGGGGAACTCACAGCCCGAAGAGACGAATCCCTCTTTGACAAAGAGAGATTACAGAGAGATTTGAATTTTTTCACGACTGTTCAGTTGTGCATCAACACACGGTCTTCGTATTCTGTTTTGAAGAATAGCTTGTGCTTGGCTTCTTCCTTGGCAAGACCGACGGAGACCTGCTTGAGGTTGGCATCCGTGACTTTTTCGGCCATGTCGCTATAGAGTTTAAAGGCAGCGCGTTCTCTTTTCATCGCAATGATCAATGCATCCTGGTAGGAGAGGTTATCGCTGGCATCGACTTCGACCAGGTAGTCGGAAAGCTTCAGGTCCAGTACTTCCTTTTCCGGGGTCAGTTTGCGCTCGCCGGTTTTTACTGCAAGCAAACCTTCTTTGTGGCTTGCGCGAATTCCAGCAGCATCTTTTTCATACCGGCTTTTTCGGCGCGCGCAGCAAAGCTTGCATAGAAATCGGCAGCCTGCTGTTCCTGATCGATCGCGTAATCGAGAATTTCATCAACGGTATTCATGATCGTTGCCTATTTCGCTGAGGAGAGCTGGGAAGAAGCTGAGGGGAACGCGAACGCTTGGAGGAATAAGCGGACAGGCTGCTTTTTCGCTTTCCCCCTCAAGCCGCTTCGTCCCCGGACTGGTAGTGTGCAACCGGAACGCGCAGGTGCTCGGTGAGCTGATCCCTGTGTATTGCGATCTCACGCATTCTCTTGAAGACCCACGCGTGGTGGTACCGTTCCCCACATTTGTTACACACCCAAGCTGGAACGTCTTCAATAATAATCAGCGCTTCCCCATGCCTGAAGTATTCACGTCCCCGCTTCGCCTCCAAGTGTCCCTGGCAGCAAAGCGCACAGATCTTGCCTGCCATGTCCGACGCTTTTTTATGTTTCATAGGCGGTGATAATCAAAACGAGTTGGCGGGTCCGAAAAGGCTGAGCCACAGCCGTCACGCCTCGCCTATCCGGCGCCATTCCTTCAAGACTAGCTTGACAAGCTATCCCAGTCGAAAGTGGCACGGTTTTATGCTCTGACTGGCTCATTTCCTTACTGCAACCTGGGATTCGGCAGTCTGCTGTTGGTGCTTGCGAGTCACTCGAGGGCGTCCACGATCTGCAGTTCAAACTCCCAGCCTTCATGGGTCAGCAGCATCGAGACGAGATTCTCGATGTCAACCGCGATCCCGTCCACAACCAGTACAACTCCGCCTCTGCCATCCGACGTGATTCGACCACTCAGCTTGTCGTGTAGCATCTGATACACGCCGGGTGAGCCGGTGATGTGACGCGTTGCCACGCCCCGATACATCTTTTGTCTCAGTCGGCCAAGGGCACTGTAGGGGCTTGTCTCGCTGTGGGCGGCGAACTGATAACCAGCGCCCTGACAGCCTTCTTCCTGGGCGCGCACCGTAAAACCTAGCCCTCCCTTTTGGCAGTTGATCACGAAGGAGCGCCTCCGGCCTGCGTGGTCCTCGACCTCTTCCCGCATCGGGAAGTCAGGCTCCCAACCCTGTTCTCCGTTTCTCACGTGTGCTTCCTCCTTTGCCTCGCCTGATCCTCCACATCATTTTTGTCTCGCGAATACTCCGGTTATCTATCACCTTCGCAAGCGGAGGACTTCCCGCCGCTCGGTTAGACCCTTTATGTTCCTTAAGCTGCCTGCGGCTCCGTTTCTAGACGTACCCGTATCCCTGCATGCGCAAGCATATTGATCAACTTATCGATGCTGAAACGGCTGATTTCTCCTTTCAGCAAATTACTGATCCTTGGCTGTGTCTCGCCAAAGAAAGCAGCCGCCTCGGCCTGCGTCCACCCGCGTGCCTGAATGTACTGGCGTAAGTCGAGCAGCAAGTCGGCTCTGACCTTCAGATTCGCTGCTTCTCCAGTTTCAAATCCCACATCCTCGAATACATTATTGCTACCGTGGGTGATCTGCTTACCCTGTCGCTCACGGCGGCGCCTGCCGGCGTTGCTGGACCGTTCTATAGCGCTGCCGGGCAATTTGGAGATCTTGCTTGGCCGTCTTTTGCGTTTTCTTTTGGAATGTGTGGAGTACATAGATTGCCTCCTCGAACTTGGCGACATAGAAAACACGATAGGCACCGCGAGCATGAATGCGGATTTCATAGACCCCGGGACCGATCGAGGGAACAGGTTTGAAGTCGGTTGGCTCTTGTCCCCTTTGCACTGCGCGCAACTCCAAGCCCGCCTTGCGCCGCGCTTCTCGCGGAAACCGACGCACATCGTCACGCGAGGAGCCCATCCATACGATGCGTCTATCATTCACGCATTGCTATGCCAGATTAGATATACCAGGACTGACTCCCCGTTGTCAAAAGCGCGGTTTGGGAATGGGAAAAGGGGTCAATCGTTGCCTATTTTGCTGAAGCGAGTTCGGAAGAAGGTGAGGGGAACGCGAACGCTTCGAAAAGATCCGGATTGAAAAACCAAGGAAGTTTATTGTAAACAGTCACAATCGCGTCGTCGCTTCGGTCCGGCGATTTCAGTGGTCTCCTTCGTTGAAATCGGGTGGGACCCTTCGATGAAATCGACCAGTAGAGGGACGAGATGCCGGAAATCAGCCGATTTTTTGGTATAATTATCTCCATGTTCTACGACGAGCACAATCCGCCGCATTTTCACGCCCGGTATGGTGAATATAAGGCTGAGATCGGTATCGATACCCTAACAGTTCTTGTTGGACACTTGCCGCCACGCGTGCTCGGGTTGGTAATCGAGTGGGCAGCTTTACACCGCGCTGAGCTGTTGGCGGATTGGGAACTGGCAAGGAAGCATGCGGAGCTTAAGAAAATCGCCCCACTGGAGTAACGATATGTTTCTGATCGATGTGACCGACGTAAAGCCGCTGGATGGAAAAAAGCTCGAACTGTCATTCGCCGATGGGCTGAGAGCGGTGGTTGACATGGCGCAGGTGATTCAAACCTTCGATGGCGTCTTTGCCCCGCTTGAAGATCCGGAGTTCTTCCGTCAAGTGCGAGTCGATCGTGAAATCGGCACAATCGTTTGGCCCAACGGTGCCGACGTGTGTCCGGATGTGCTGTATTCTTACGCCTCGGGTAAGCCCATCATCGTGGATGGCAAGCGCGTCTTGAACTGAATGAAGCTCCAGTTCTCTGAATCGGTTCGGGCTCGGACCACGCTATGTGCCTTGTCTTTTCCTCCGACAAATAGCCGTTGTCGAGCCTTAGCGCGCCATTTTTGCCGGCAAAAACACGCGTGTAAGCTTCACCTTCTTCCGGCAACGTAAATGTCCCGTCAACCTCTGCCGCCGCGCGATGCATAGCTTTGACTCCGAGCAACGGCGTAAAGTTCTCTGAGTAAGAGGGGTTCAGTTGTGCATCAACACGCGTTCTTCGTATTCTGTTTCGAAGAACAGCTTGTGGCTGGCTTCTTCCTTGGCGAGACCGAGGAAGACCTGCTTGAGGTTGGCATCCGTGACTTTTTCGGCCATGTCACTATAGAGTTTAAACGCGGCGCGTTCTCTTCTCATCGCAATGATCAACGCATCCTGGTAGGAGATGTTATCGCTGGCATCGACTTCGACCAGGTAGTCGGAAATCCTCAGGTCCAGTATTTCCTCTTCCGGAGTCAGTCTGCTCTCGCCGGTTTTGACTCCAAGCAAACGTTCCCTGTGGCGGTTTTCCTCTTGCGCGAATTCAAGCAGCATCTTTTTCATACCTGCTTTTTCCGCCCGCGCGGCAAAGCTCGCGTAGAAATCGGCAGCCTGCTGTTCCTGGTCGATCGCGTAATCGAGAATTTCATCAACGGTATTCATGATCGTTCACCCCCTGCCACGACGCTCTTGAACCTTCAGAGCGTGTTAGCCAATTTGTCTCTCCCCATCGATGGGCAAGAAGTTAGATGGGGTAACGGCCCTGCACCGTAATGTCACCCCCATCTTAATCTTCCCCCGTCAAGGGGGAAGAAATGGGGCACATCCCTCGCAGCCTTTCCTCGGACCATGAATAATTCGGACTATCAGCCTGCTTGCGAAATCTTGGGCCGGTTGAACACGAACGCTTCGGTTAGATGATAGGCCGCCTGTGCATAGGATGTAGGGCAGAGTGCAAAGC
>JACQUW010000185.1 GCA_016210115.1 Deltaproteobacteria bacterium
CAGCGTCGTCAGTCCCTTACGGAGCGCGTATCGCACCAGGCCAGGCACGTCGTGGATGTTGAGACGGTCCATGAGCTGCGCGCGGTGCGTCTCCACGGTTTTTATGCTGACGTCTAGCATGTAGGCGATCTCTTTCGTATTTTTCCCTTCGGCGATGAGCTGCAGGATTTCCCGCTGCCGCGGAGTCAACGTGTGAAAGTGGGCGGACTTTGCACTCGTCTTTTGCAGGTAGCCCTCGACCACCTGCCGGGAAATAGATGGAGCCAAATAGGTCCGACCGCTGGAAACAGCCGTAAGGGCGATCTCGAGCTCTGCGGCGGCAGAGTCCTTGACCAAATAACCGGAGACGCCGATTTGCAGTGCCCGCGAGATGTATTCTTCATTGGTGTGCATCGAGAGGATAATGACCTTCACGGTGGGGAAATTCTTAATCACCCGCTCCGCCACTTCCAGGCCGTTCAATCCCGCCATAGCGATATCCATCAACACCACGTTGGGCTCCCTTTTTTTGATGAGTTCGAAAGCGTGACGGCCATCGCTGGCTTCCCCCACGACTTCAATCAGCGGAATCTTCTCGATCAGGGAGCGGATGCCTGCGCGCACCAGCGAGTGGTCGTCGGCAAGCAGGACGCGGAGCGGTTTCATTGCATGCCTAATATACTCCCGGAGAGGCGGGAGTCGCCAGAGGAAAAATCGCATGAACTTCGGTGCCTTTGCCGGGCTCGGATTTAAGCTCAAGATCGCCGCCGGCAAGGAGAACCCTCTCCGTCATCCCCAACAATCCAAGACCGCCCCCTTGTGGTACTGCCGCCTGGTCGAAGCCGGCGCCATCGTCTCGGACCACCAGGTGCAGCCTATCGTCCTGCAGCCGCAATTCAACTGTGGCTGTTCGCGCGCGAGCGTGGCGCACGATATTCGTTAAGGCCTCCTGCGCCACACGGAAGCATACGATTTGATGGGTCGGGTTCAGCCGAACCTCTTCATCAGCTCTAAGCTCGAAACGCAGGCCGGCTCGCTTCGCCTGTTGATTTCCATACCAGCGCAGAGCGGCTTTCAGCCCCAGGTCATCAAGTATCTGAGGTCGTAGGTCGAGAGATAGTTGCCGCACCTGCTGAAGCAGCCGATCTACGATAAGGATGCTGTCGGCTAACCATTGGTTTAAAGTACCGGGATCGGGATAGCGGAGCACTTTTTGCAGGTTGAGTTTAATCGCCGTTAGCGCCTGGCCGATTTCGTCGTGGAGCTCACGGGCCAGGTGCCGGCGTTCGGTTTCTTGCGCCCCTAACACACGGCGCGACAGGGTCTCGGCTCTCTGGAGCGCCGATCGCAGCTTCTCCTCTGCCCGCTTCCGCTCGGTGATGTCGCGGGAGATATTCGAGGCGCCGACGATGCGGCCACCTGCATCCTTGATCGGAGATATCGCCAGCGAAACAAGGACGGGGTCGCCGCCTTTTTTAAGGGCAACAGTCTCGTAATGGTCGATGCGCTCGCCTTTCAATATCTTGACTCTGTTCGCCTTTACCCTGTGTAGCTGGTCCGCCGCAATTAACATGGAGATCGGTTGTCCGATTGCCTCTTCGGCCGAGTAGCCGTAAATCGTTTCCGCTCCTCTGTTCCAACTGGTGATGAGTCCATCGGGCGTCCTTCCGACAATGGCATCGTGCGATGACTCCACGATGGCCGCCAGTTGAAATTTGGATTGTTCCAATCTCGCGCGCTCTATGGCGGTGGCCAGCACGTTGGCTATCCCTTGAAGGAACTGGACATCATTCTCACCAAAAGCCCGTTTTTTATTCGTGTCGACACCCAATACGCCAAACGGCCGCTCCCGCCCCTGAATAACGACACTCATCCCGCTAACGACTTCGTGATTATTGAGGAGGGCAGGGACTGCGAAGCGTCTCTCCTTGCGATAATCCTCCACGATTATCGGTTCACTGCGGAGAAGAGTATAGCCAGCCTGAGAACCTGTCCCCGCACGTACCGTAGCGCTCCCGACATAGCCTTTTTTCCAGCCAAAACCGGCGCGCAGCAGGAGGGACTCACCATCGGAGAGCAGTTCCAAAAGCTTGCAATAGTCCACCTGCAGGGTTAGGGCGACGAGATCAACCGTCTCATTCAGCAACGCGCGGAGATCGGACCGCGCCAGAGCAAGATGTGCGATGTGAGTTAAGAGCGCCTGCTGGCGCGTGCGGGTTGTAAGCTCGTCGTTGGCTGCCTTCAGTTTCTTTGCCTGCTGGGTTACGCTCTCAAGGAGTTGGGCGTTGCGGACGGCCAGCGCGACCTTCCCGGCGAGCATCGAGAGAAACTCGATCTCATCAGTTTTGAATTGGTGGACTTTCCTGTAGTGGAGCGAGAGTACTCCCAACCTCTTTTCGATAGAGACCAGAGGAATCCCCAAATAGGAGACCATGCGATGTTTGGCGGCAAATTCGGGATACCTGTTTAAGAGATCTTTGCGGAGGTCTCTAACGAAAAGATGAGCGGGACTATTGAAAGCAGCGGTGGAAAGCCTGCCCTTCGTCGCAAATATCTCCTTCCAGTCTTTGAGCGCAACATTCCACGAGTTGACAGGCTCCAATAGTCCAGACTCACTGTTGAGCAGCCTGATGAATCCGCTTGAACCAGGAAAAAGACCCTTAATTTTTTTGACGGCGATATGTAAGACGGCCTGAAGATTCAGAGAGGCGGCAATGGCCGTTTCAAGTTCCTGCAATGCTCGAACGCGCTGGAGTTCGAGTTCTGTAGCAAGCGCGCGCAGGCGGTGAGGCTTGGCTTTATACTTTCGGGATGTCTGACCAGCGCTTTTCTGAGCCGGCGCAGACGTGACGCTTGCGTTGGAATGCTGCTTCGATTTACCGTTCGAGGGCTTACTCATGCGCTAACACATTTTGCGCTGTCCTGACATGTCAAAACCGTTGATAAAACCGGCGTTCGGCTCCCCCTCGGTGTCTTAGACATGATGATAGCCGCTGAGCCACGACCGGAGCCCGTACGGGCTCCGGGTAATGCGCTTCCTCAAAATTCTAGCTTTTCCGCCTCCTCGACCGGGCAGTTACAGCCTTGCGTGGCTTTGAATTTTTGCCTTTGCGGACTGGCAGTCCCACGGGTGGTTGACTCTTCAGCCATTGCACCATTTCCGATTCCAGTACCCCCGGCATAGCGAATGGCGTTACACGGCGAAGCGGCAAGCCATGATTCTTGGCTTAATCCGAATAACTTCGCGATCTCCGGCAACTGCAACCACCGATCTACACAACCTGTCATAAGTTAGTCAATTGCCCCCTTTCTATTATAACACCGTTTTTGCGGTGGCAGAAAAAGACCCGGCTATGACCCTAAGAGGACAGCCATTGTCCTTATATGACCCAGGTTTGTCCGCTTGACACCTTTCCCGACAATTCCGATTCCCTATCAGGTATCTATTAACAAAAGTGATATGCATATTGCCAGCAGCTTGCCGAAAAAAGTTGCGCTCGTTTTTCTGTCTTTTACGTATTCAATCAAACCTCCGGCCCTATGACTGTACGTAAGCCTACGTAATTTCTCCGCAAACGCCCCCTTAATTGTGGCCTAGGGCAAGAAGCCTCAGCGGGAAATTCGTCGCGACACAAGTTTTAAACGCGCTCGAACGGCGAGAATCCAGGATAGAGTGCTCGGTTCGCGGCTCCGCCGGAACGGCGCGGCGGAGGTTAGCCGGTTGCCGATTTCGGCGTTGGAATGCGATGAGGAGCGTGCAGTGCGCGCCACGGCGGAGACCGCAGTCATCCCTCGCGAAGCAGGTTAGCGACGTCTGCTGTCCGTTTCTGCGGCTTTCGTTCAATAAGACTCAGTCTGGCGGGTAACCCTACCAGGGATTCCAGGTCCTACTCCTTCTCTGCCGTTCAATATCTCCATTCACAGCACGGAGGCTGGTCTATCTTTCTCCAATGTGCTAGCAAAAAATCGAAATGACGATTGAGCAACTCAACAGGATGATCATCCGCTGCGAGAAGTGCCCGCGTCTCGTCCGTTGGCGCAAGCAGGTTGCGAAGGTGCCGCCGCGCCGGTACCAAGGCCAAAAATATTGGGCGAAACCTCTCCCGGGCTTCGGAGACCCCGGGGCGCGCCTTCTGATCGTCGGTTTGGCTCCGGCCGCGCACGGGGGGAATCGGACGGGAAGAATTTTTACCGGCGATCGAAGCGGTGATTGGCTCTACCAAACTCTTTATGCTTTCGGATTTGCCAATCAGGTGACTTCGGTGCACGCGGGCGATGGGCTTAAGCTCACGGATTGTTATATCTGCGCGGCCGTCCGTTGCGCTCCGCCGGAAAACAAGCCCCTGATGGAGGAATTTGAAAACTGCCGGCCGTACCTGGTCCAGGAAATCAAGTTGCTCAAGAATATCAGAGTCGTCGTCGCCCTGGGAAAGATCGCTTTCGATTCGTTTCTAAAAGCCTATCAAGAAAGCGCTCATGTCATTCCCAAACCTCGACCGCAATTCCGCCACAGCGGCAGTTTCAATCTTCCAAATGACCTGATGCTTATCGGCTCATACCACCCCAGCCAGCAGAACACTTTCACCGGAAAGCTCACGAGGGAGATGTTTTATGAAGTGTTTAGAAAGGCGAGAGAAGCAATTGATAGTTCTTAGTTGTGAGTTTTTAGTTTTTAGTTAGTTGAATCGAAATAAGAAGACGAAAATGAGTAGTTGGGCCGGAAAGGGGATTGGGATGATGAAGGAAAGTATTGTTAAAGACAAGAGCTATAGCTTCGCGTTGCGAATAATCTGTACTGTCCGTTTACTTCGCAAGCAACGGGAATACGAGTTTGCCAGACAGCTGTTCCGCTCCGGCACTGGTATTGGCGCGAACGTCGAGGAGGCCTTGGCCGGCATCAGTCGGCGTGACTTCGCCGCAAAGAGGGGGATCGCCTCAAAGGAGGCCTGTGAAACGCACTATTGGTTACGTCTGCTGCGGGATTCGCAAATTTTGGCTACTGACCAGATCGCGTCGATGGTTATGGCGGCCGAGGAACTCCTTCGTATTCTGACCGCGATTGTAAAGACAACTCAGACTGACCGTTCAAAGCTAACACCTCAAACCAACAAATCAGAACTCGAACCTCAAAAATCAAAACTAAAAACTAAAGACTAAAAACTCAAAACTAATGTTTTTCCCGCCTTCTGCTTACCGCCTTCTGCCTTCTGCTTACCGCCTACTGCTTACTCCCACCGCCGCGCGTGGTATAAAGAAGTTTATGGATTTTAAGCGAGACGAAAAATACACGGAGATTGCCTCCGAGCTCCGAAAAAGGCTGGAGGGCGAGGTGCGCTTTGATCGTTACTCGCGCCTGCTCTACTCGACCGACGCCTCTATGTATGAGATCGAGCCGATTGGGGTCGTGATCCCGCGGGATAGGGGAGACGTGCAGGCCGTGATCGAGATTGCGAATCGGTTTGGTGTGCCTGTTCTTCCGAGGGGCGGCGGCACTTCCCTGGCGGGACAGACCGTGGGGCACGCGATTGTCCTGGACTTCTCGAAGCACATGAACAGGGTGCTGGAGGTGAACAAAGAGGAGCTCTGGTGCCGCGTTCAGCCGGGGCTGGTTCAGGATGAGCTCAATGCGCACGTAAGGTCCATGGGCCTTCAGTTTGGACCGGACACCTCCACCTCCAACAGAGCGACGATCGGCGGCATGATCGGCAACAACTCAGCCGGCGCTCATTCGCTCACATACGGCAAGACTCTCGACCATGTTCTTGAGCTCACGGCCTTTTTATCGGATGGCAGCGAAGTGATCCTGAAAGATCTCATCGGGGAAACTGTCGAGAGCAAAACGAAATCGGATACTCTCGAAGGACGACTCTATCGTGAAATGATTCGCCTGGTGCAGGCGCACAAGAGCGAGATTCTCGCGCGCTATCCCAAAATCATTCGCCGGGTGTCGGGCTACAACCTGGACGAGTTTGTTAAGGCGAAGCCGTTTAATCTCTCTCGTATGATCGTGGGTTCCGAGGGAACTCTCGCCTGTGTGGTCGAGGCAAAGATGCGCCTGGTGCCGAAACCCAAGTTCACGGCGCTAAGCGTGGTCCATTTTAACGATGATCACGAGGCGCTGGAGGCCTCTCAGGCCATTCTCGAAACAAGGCCCTATGCCCTGGAGTCAACCGATAAGATGATCCTCGATCTCGCCCGCGGGAATATCGAGCAGTCCAGGCGACTGGGTTTTGTCCAGGGAAATCCGAGCTCGCTTCTTATGGTTGAGTATGCCGGCGAAAACGAAGAGTCGGTCAGAGAACAGGTTTACGCTCTCGAGGAGCTGCGCAAAGCCCGCGGTATCGGATACGCCGCGACGCTTGCCTTTAAGCCGGAGGAAGTTCGCGCCGTCTGGGGAGTTCGAAAAGCGGGCCTGGGTTTGCTCCTCGGGACAAAAGGAAACAAGAAGCCGATCGCGTTTGTAGAAGACACCGCCGTAGAGCCGGCCAGGCTGCCGGAATTTATCAAGCGATTCAGGGAGATCCTCGGACGGCACGACGCGCGCGCCGGCTATTATGGCCACTGCTCTGTGGGCTGCATGCACATCCGGCCTTTGATCAATCTCAAAGAACAGAGCGAAGTCGATAAGATGGTCTCGATCGCGAATGAGATTACCGATCTCGTCCTTGAGTTCAACGGCGCGCTCTCCGGAGAGCATGGCGATGGCCTGGCGCGGAGCCACTTCAATGAGAAGCTTTACGGTCCGGTGCTTTACCGGGCCTTTCGAGAGATCAAGCGGGCCTTTGATCCGAAGAATCTCATGAATCCCGGAAAGATCGTCGATGCTCCGGCCATGACCGAGTCCCTGCGTATCGGGCCGACGTACAAGACCTGGCAACCGGAGACGCTCCTGGATTTCAGCTCCCAGGGCGGTTTTGCCGCGGCCGTTGAGATGTGCAGTGGAATGGGCGAATGCCGCAAGAAGCTGGATGGAACCATGTGTCCTTCCTATATGGCCACGCTCGACGAGGAGCATTCGACGCGCGGCAGAGCCAACGCCCTGCGGGCCGTGCTTTCGGGAAAGGTCCCCAAGGAAGATTTTACCGGGAAGAGACTGTACGAGGTTTTGGATCTCTGCCTCGAATGCAAGGCGTGCAAAGCCGAGTGCCCCTCCAACGTGGATATGGCGAAGCTGAAATACGAATTTCTCCGCCATTATTATGAGGCGAATGGTCTGCCGCTGCGGAACCGGCTGTTTGGCCGGATCGAAAGCCTAAACCGTTGGGGCTCGCGATTCGCGCCGCTCGCCAACCGAATCGTAAAGTCAAAGGCCAACCGGTGGTTCTTGGAACGAGTAGCCGGCGTCGATCCAAGACGTCCTTTGCCGCACTTTGCCGGGGAAACTTTTGAAGATTGGTTCCGAACCAGTTCCGTTACTGATAGTGGCGTCAAAGGTGAGGTAGTTCTTTTTCATGACACGTTCAACAACTTCAATACCCCCGCCGTCGCCATTGCCGCCACCCGGTTGTTGCATCAATCAGGCTATAGAGTCGTGCTCGTCGACAAGAAATGCTGCGGGCGGCCGATGATTTCCAAAGGGATGCTGAAAGAAGCGAGACAGAATGCGGTCTGGAACGTGGATCGCCTGTTTTCTTACGCGCAAAAGGGAACGGCCGTCGTGGGACTGGAGCCCTCTTGCTTGCTTACGCTCAGAGACGAATACCCCGACATGCTCCGAAGCGAGGCGGCTCGGACTGTCGCGCGCCAAAGCTTTCTGCTTGAAGAATTCATATTGAGGGAGAAAGAGGCGGGCCGCTTAATCATGGATGTCAAAAAGAACGGCGCCAAAGCGCTCCTTCACGGCCACTGCCATCAGAAAGCCCTCGTAGGAACGGCGCCCACGGTTTCCGTGCTTCGGTTGGCAGGGTATGACGTGCAGGAGGTCGATTCGGGCTGCTGCGGGATGGCGGGCTCCTTCGGATTTGAAAAAGAGCACTATGATCTTTCCGTCGCCATAGCCAATCGCCGGCTGATTCCCGCGGTAAAAGCGGCAGAGCCCAAAACAGAAATCGTCGCCTCCGGAATCTCCTGCCGCCAGCAAATCGAGCACCTCAGCGGCCGCAAAGCAAAGCACCCGGCGGAACTGCTGTGGGAAAGTGTGAGCCGCCGTTCGTGATCGTCAACAAACTTGCGCTGGCGTATCTAGATTTCGGTTAAGAATGAACCATGGATGACGTGCGCGTCGTTGGATATTACCCGCTGCCGGCTTTCGTCGTAGCCGACAAGAAAGGACTCTTTGCGCGCGAAGCGCTTGCGGTGACGTTTGAGATCGCGACTTTTGCTCCCGAGCATAACCGCGGCATGGCCGAAGGACGATGGGATACCAGTCTCACGAGCCCAGACACAATGCTTGCCAGGGCGACTCGCGACGGTCATGATTTTGTCCTTTATTTAATGGCGGAGAAGGGTCTGCAGGTGAAACTCGTAGGCGCCAAAGAGATCAAATCGCCGCAGAGCTTAGGGGAAAAAAGCTAGCGGGCGATCCGGGCGACTCGAATTACGAACAGAAAGGGGAAACGTTCACCCTTCGACCATTTCAGGGCTAAAAGTCCATCATTCCCGAATCCCTCCTATCAGGAATCCGGACTGGACCCCCGATAAGGACATTCGGGGGTGACAAAGTATGAACTTCAGGAATCCTCTTTTTAGACGCAGTAACTTGCTGCGGTCGTAGTTCATCCCTCTTTAGAGATGGATCTCTGGCAGCTTATCGGATTGCGCCTGATTTTCTGTGACGATCACCCCGCTTGACCATTTTCTCTTAGCCATTTACATTTCTTTCATGCGAAAATTCAAGAATACGTTCGTTTTTGCGCTTCTCGCCGTCTTTTTGCTCTCCGCGGGCCTCATCCCGGCTATTGCTGAGCCGTTGCCCAGCGATCCCGAGCTGATCGCGCGCGAGCTGGAGAATGGTCTCAAATACATCATCAAAAAACATAGCAACCCCCCCGGGCGCGTGAGCCTCTGGTTACACGTGGCTTCGGGCTCGTTGAACGAGACGGAGAACACCCGCGGCCTGGCCCACTTTCTGGAACACATGGCCTTTAACGGCTCGGCCAATTTTCCTCCGGGCTCGCTAGTGCCGTTTTTTCAGTCGTTGGGATTATCGTTCGGGCGAGACCAGAACGCTTTCACTGGCTTTCAACAGACCACCTACCAACTGGCGCTTCCCGACACCAAAACAGAAACGCTCGATAAGGGAATGTTGTACCTTTCGGATGTAGCGATGCGCTTAAGTCTTAGCCCGGTTGAGATCGGCAACGAGCGGCAGATCATTCTAGAGGAGAAGCGTTCCCGTGCGGGTCCCGCGCAGCGCGTGCAGGAATATGTTTACGAGCGCCTGGCCCCTGAATCCACATTCGGGCGGCGGCTTCCGATCGGAACTGAAAAAACCATCGAGTCTTTTACCCCTGCCCAGGTCAAAGAGTACTACTCGCGGTGGTACGTCCCCAGCAACATGACCCTTATTATCGTCGGCGAGTGCGATCCTGTTATGGTCGAAGGTCTGATTCAGAAGCACTTCGCCCAGGGGCCGAAGCTACCGCGGCCCGCCGACCGCGAAGTTGGCGTCCAGTCACAAAAAACGACACGGGCAATAGTAGCAACGGATCCGGAGTTGACCCAGGCCGATGTTTCCGTCGTTCGGGTCGAGACCCCGCGTGAACCGACTCTTACCGTCGAGCAATATCGGCGAGATCTGGTGGAAGGCATGGGCACGTGGGCATTCAACCGGCGAATCGCCGCCCAGCTCGCTGAAGGAAAAGCATCGTTTCTGAATGCGAGCGTCTCAGTGCACGAGGAGGGCAACGCGATCCGGCTGATCACCGCCGAAGCATCGGGCAAACCCGGCGAATGGCGCCGGATGCTGGCTGATTTGGGAGCAAGCATTCAGAGGGCTCGCCTCCATGGCTTCAGCGAGCGTGAAGTGGAAGACGTGACGAGGTCTTTGCTCGCCGATGCAGAGGAGGCGGTTCTGCGCGAGCAAACGCTGCCTGCCCGCACAATTCTCCGCCGGATCAACGGCTCTCTGGCGCGCCGCGAGCCGGTGACGTCGGCAGCGCAGCGATTGAATATTCTGAAACGCCTGTTGCCAGGAATCACCGCAACAGAAATCTCCAACGTATTCGCCGCCAATTTTGACCCAACCCACGTCACATTTGTCGCGGAACTTCCCTCCGGGGCCGACGTCCCTACCGAAGCTGAGTTGATCGAGCTCGGGCGGCTCGCGTTGAGCGTAAAGCCGGAACGTGAGGCAGAGGTGGCGCGCGCCGGTTCATTACTGGATCATGTACCGGTGGCAGGAAAGCTCATCGATCTCAACGATCACCTCCGGAGCGGAGTAAAATCAGGATGGCTGGAAAACGGGGTGCGATTTCACTATCGCCACATGGATTATCGGAAGAACGAAGCAACCGTCACGATCACTCTGGCGGGAGGCAGAATCCAGGAAACGGCGTCGAACCGGGGAATTACAGACGTCGCCGTCCTGGCCTGGAATCGTCCCGCCACCAGCAAGCTCTCGAGCGTCCAGATTCGCGACCTCATGATCGGTAAAAAAGTGCGGGTGGGCGGCAGGGCCGATGCGGATACTCTTACGGTGAGCGTGTGGGGTACTCCCGGCGATCTGGAGGTGGGGCTGCAATTGGCGTATCTCCTCTTGACTGACCCGATCATTGAGAGGGCGGCGGTCGATCAGTGGAAGGAAGTCGAAAGGCAACGAATCTCGTCCCGGAAGCTGCAGCCTGGAGGTGTGCTGAGCGAGGCAGTGGCGGCGGCATTTTATCCGCTGGACGAACCGCGACTCAAACCTCTTGAGGTCGAGCAGGTGGAGCGGATCGGCATAGAGTCGGCCCAGACCTGGCTCAAAAAAATTCTCGCCGAAGCCCCGATCGAGGTGGCGATTGTCGGCGACATCGATGAACCAGCGGCGCGAGGTCTGGTTGAGCGATATCTCGGATCTCTCCCGGCCCGCGATCGCATCAGTAAGAACACACTCGCCGATCTGAGAAAAATCAAACGGAGCTTGGGACCTATCATCGTCGGTCGAAACATCGACGTCAAAACGCCGCAGGCCTTTGTGATGGACGGCTTTTTCGGGACCGATATCCAGAATGTGCGGGACTCGCGGCTTCTGGCCATGGCCGCTCGCATCCTCTCAACGCGTATGAACACTCTGCTCAGGGAAGAGAAACAGTTGGTGTACAGCATCGGAGCCTGGTCGCAGCCCGCGAGCGAATACCCTGGATTCGGTCTTTTCATGGCGCGAGCGCCAACAGACCCAGCCAAAGCCGAGGCGCTGGCGACGGCTTTGAACGAGATGTACGCGGCCTTCGGTGAGAACGGTCCTACAGATGATGAATTGGCGGTCGCCAAGAAACAGGTTGCCAATCTTCTCGATCAAGTTATGAAAGAGCCGGACTTTTGGCTGACCCGGTTAGCTATACTGGATTACCGGGGGCTCAGTCTGGACGATTTGATCAATGGTCCGGCAGACTACCAGCGTTACAACGCGGAGGAGGTTCGCGAAGCGTTCACGCGCTACAATAAACCCGACGCCCGCTTCCGATTTGTTGTGACGCCGGGTAAATCCGGCGGTAATCCCGAGAAGAGCTCGGTACCGAAAAATTAGCTAAAGATCTTAAAATTGTTCGGCTTCAAATCTGGATAAAAGATTGCTCGCGCTAAGACGCAAAGCATGTCCCTGAGCAGACTCGAAGGGCACGCCAGGTTCGGACAAATATTTCTTCGCGTCTTTGGCGCCACGGCGCGAAAAGCTTTAGTGAACTCCTTCTCGTCTTTCCGTTGCTTCGCCGCCTCGTATTCGTATCGAATGGTGGTAAAATAATAGCGTGGCAGTGTCTGCTATCGAGATCCACACAAAAATTCGAGAGTGGGTTCAGAAGCACAGTCAGGTTCTGCTTTACGATGAAGAAAATTCCACTCTATTGGACGTCGCTTCGGGCAAAACCGCCCCTTTTCCATGGCGCGATATAACGGGCTTTGAAGAGAAGATTCATCCGGAGACAAAGGATAATTATCTGGTCTTTCTCTTCGAGAACGGAAAACAGATTGCCCTTGTGGACCCTGGTGGTGTCGCCTTTTCACCGTCAGAGACCAATACCGGTCCTTTGCGCGAGCTCCCTCGGGTAGTTTGCCTGCGGGATTTCCATACTCTCAAGCAGCGGATTGATCACTATCTTTTTGGTCACCGAGATGAGCCTCCGCCAAAAGAGGCTCTCGACCTCATAATGATCTGCATCGCCATTCTGGATGGCGCTCGAGCTATCGGCTTTGAAGTCGATGATCTGGAATCGGAGCTGGACAAATCGCTGCGCGAGCTGGAGGTGAGAACCTCTTAGTACCTTGCGTCTGTTTCATTTTGCCTCGGCTTTCTGGTCGGTCTTGTTTATTTGGCCTATCTCGTAGTCGGTTAATCGAACAGATGGATTGAATGACGGAATAGACCAGATGGACTAGATAGACCTCTTTGGAATCTGAAATGGCGGGGCCAATGTCGGGATCGGCACCTCGATGACCGTGGGCCGAGCCACCTTAAGAGCTTCCTGCAGCGCGGTTCCTATGTTCTCAGGCTCTGCTTCAATCCCCCTCGCGCCGAAGACTTCGGCGACCCGAGCAAAACTGGGGTTGTAAAGTTCCGTTCCTAGAATTCTCCCGTGATAATGCGTCTTTTGATCGCTCAACGACGCTCCAAAAGCATTGTCGACAAACACCAGCGCAATCACGTTGATGCCGTACTGGACGGCTGTGGCCAATTCCGGAAGCGCATACATGAAACCGCCGTCTCCGGAAAGGCTCAAAACCGGCTTATCAGGCGCCGCTATTTTAGCTCCCAACGCTGTCGGAAACGCAAATCCGAGCGTGGCCATATATGAAGCCGTAAGATACGCGCGGGGCTGTTTCACGCGGTAGGCGAAATAGCTCCAATATCCGGGATTCGTAATGCCGCTGACAATAATCGCCTGGTCTCCCACCACCTTCTGGATTTCGGCTATCATTCCACAATGAAGCGAAGCATGTTCCTCCAAAAATCCCCGGAGCCTCGCCCGGCACTCCTCGAGCTCCGAAACGGGCCATCTCTCCTGCGGCCGTTCTCTCTTTCGCGTCTCTTCGAGGAGCATCTTTAGAGCTATTCCGGCATGGGCGACGATACTGATTTCTGCGGGATAGTTTTTGCCCATCACGGAAGGATCGACATCTATGTGAATTAAGCGCTGAGGGGGCTTCGGTCTTGTGGAACCGGCCATCTGCCTGCTGAAGCGGGTGCCCACGGCGAGAATGATGTCGCTCTTCGGGGCAGCCCACGCAGCCGCGCCGAACCCGTGGTACGCGGCGCCGAGAGATAGCGGATGATCCTCAGGGATTGCGCCCTTCCCTTCGGCAGTGGTGGCCACCGGGATCCCGAGCTCTTCAGCCACCGCCGCCAGCTCGCGCGTAGCATCACCGAGTATGACACCGCCGCCGGCCCAAATTAGTGGCTTCTTGGCCGAGACCAGGAGATCAGCCGCCTTGCGCAACTGATCTCTGTCTGGAGCGTCTGGGGGGTACTCTTCCGATTCTCGAAGCTCCACCTCATCGGTGGAAGCGAGCACGTCCGGAGGAATTTCCACTTCGGTGGGACGGGGCCGCCCGGTTTTCATTTGTCTCATCGCTTCGTGTATGGCGTCGGGGATCTCGGGCACTGTCAACACCCGGCGGCGCCACTTGGTGACCGGCCGGACAAGATCCAGTTGGTCATTGATTTCATGCAACGCTCCCTTATCCCGCCCGAGCATCGCGCTCTCCACCTGTCCAGCCACAAGCAAGACCGGGGAAGAGGCTGCATACGCCGTGCTCAGTCCCGCGGAAGCATTCTGAACGCCGGGGCCCGGAACGACGAGCGCCACTCCCGGCTTCCCTTTGACTCGGGCGTAGCCATCGGCCATGAATGACGTCGTTTGCTCGTGACGCACGCTGATCAGACGAATGCACGGCTCGTCGTAAACGGCATCGAAGATTCCCATGAGTTGAGCTCCCGGGAGCGCGAAGATCGTTTCCACTCCTTCGCGTGCCAGCGAGCGCGCCAGCGCCTGGCTACCGGATAGTTTGGGCATAGGGTCTCCTTGGAATTGCGCGTATGCTCCAAAAGGTTTTTTGCGATCGTGATGGACTTATTGCCGGGGCTGAGTATAGATTCTGCTGGGGCAATGCTCAAGTGAAATATTGCCGGGAGAGGAAGCAAAGCGATTGTATCTCAACAGGTCCGGGCCAAAGCCGGATCGAGGATCATCTCTATGGGAATCGTTAAGGGGCTAACGTGCCCGAAATGCGGGAGGGAAGCGGATTCCAGGACAATATTTCAATGTGCTTCCTGCGGTGTGGCGTTGGAAGCGATCGTCGATATCGAAAGTTTGTCAAAGGCCCAGCTTCTGGAAATTCGCAGCCGCAACGATCCGACGATATGGCGCTGGTTTGAGTTCTTTCCGGTCGAGAAGCGTTCCGCGATCGTCTCATTGGGCGAAGGGTTCACGCCTCTGCTTCGATGTCCCGGCTTGTGCGAGAAAATCGACATCGCTGAGCTTTATCTGAAGAACGACACGGTTCTCCCCACCGGCTCGCTCAAAGACCGGAGCAATGCCGTCGCACTCTCAAAGGCAAGGGAACTCGGGTTCAAGACAGCCTCGGTCGTTTCGACCGGAAATGCCGCTGCTTCTGTCGCTGCTTATGCAGCGGTTGCCGGCCTCAATGGTGTCGTCATGGTTCCTGAGGGAACATCGCCGTCCAAGGTCGCTCAGGCGAGCGCCTATGGGGCGACCGTGCTGGTCCTGCGGGGAGACTTCGACCGGGTCGCCGCAGTATACAGGCAGGCCGTGCGGGAGTTTGACTGGTATGATTGCCTTTCCACCAATCCTTACCGGAACGAGGGGAAGAAGTCTTACGCCTATGAGCTTTTCGACCAGATGTGCGAACGGGTGCCCGACTGGATCATTCATCCTACCGCGGGAGGAACCGGCGTCTGCGCGATCTGGAAAGGCTACAACGAGCTTTTGCGTTTAGGTTGGATCAGCCGTTTGCCCCGAGTCGTCGCGGCGCAGAGTGAAGCCGCGGCCCCCTTCATCGCGGCTCTACAGAACGGCTCAACTGACATTGAACCGGTGATCGCAAGAGATACGGTGGCTGAAAGCCTCCAGGTGGGGAATCCGAAAACGTTGGGCTTCAGAACCCTAAAAGCGATCCGGAATTCTCATGGAACGGCGGTGGCGCTGAGCGATGATGAGATTTTAACGGCCCAGTCCGTTGTGGCCCGCTGCGCCGGAGTCTTTGCCGAGCCGGCCGGTGCGATCTCGGTTGCCGCCGCGCGGCGGCTGCGCCAGGAAGGGGCGATCCGCCGCGATGAGCTCGTCGTCTGCAACATCACCGGCCATGGACTGAAGCAGCCGCAGGCCATTGAGATACCCGGCGAAGAGCTTCGGCCCATTCCCGCAGAACTTGGGGCCATAAGAGAGCGGCTGGAATCGAACAACGAGAAATGTTGAAGCCAAATTTATGGACGATCAGACGATGCGGTCTGGTGGCCCTGGCGTTCCTCCATATCGCCGTGACTCGAGGACTGCATGGCACGTTTGGAGTCTTTTACGTGGCCCTGCTGGAGGCGTTTGGCTGGTCCCGCGGAGCGACGGCGGGCGCGATATCCTTGTTGATTGTTTCAGAGGGCCTCGCGTTCCCTTTTGCCGGCTCGCTCACGGACCGTCTCGGCCCGCGCCGAACCTTGATTCTGGGCGGGTCCGCACTCGCCCTCGGTTTAGGCCTCTCCGCTACGGTCTCTTCCATCTGGGAATTATACCTATGGATGGGTATTCTCACGGCCCTGGGACTCTCACTCATCGGTATGGTTCCCCACGTTGCGATTCTCTCCAGAGAATTCTCCCAATACCGCGGGAGGGCTCTCGGTTTGGCCTGGTCCGGGGGCGGGCTGGGGATCCTGCTTCTGGTCCCGTTCGCACAGATCATGATCAACAACTGGGGCTGGTCGTGGGCCTATGTCGGACTTGCGGCCGTCACGGCTACAGTCGTTATTCCTCCGGTGCTGGTTTTATTCGGCCGGGAAGGACCTGCGCGTCCGGAACGTCCAGGGGGGCGAAACTCAGATCCCGCAGAGTGGACGGTGAGACAGGCGCTGCGGAACTCCACGTTTTGGCTTCTCTTTGCCTCCCGCGTGCTCGCCAGCATAGGCAATCAAATCGTGATCACGCACCAGATCGCCCACGCTGTGGATATGGGTTATCCGAAGCTCTTCGCAGCGTCGATTTTCGGACTTATGGGCGTCGTCAGTGTGTTCGGCCGTTTTCTATTCGGCTATCTTACGGACATTATAAAAGGCGAGACCGTATTTATGTGGGTCCAGTTGGTGTCGCTGGTGGGAATATTGTCATTGCTAGCGCTGCACGATAATTCGTCCCCTTGGCTTCTCTATACCTACGCGCTCTTTTATGGTCTGGGACAGGGCTCGCGCGCCCTGGTGCTATCTACTATTTCCGCCGATCTTTTCCTGGGGACAAGTTTCGGCGCGATCTACGGCTATTTTACGCTGAGCGTCGGCCTTGGAGGCGGCTTTGGAGCCTGGCTCGGCGGTTTTGTCCACGACGTGACAGAAAGCTATTCGGCCGCCTTTCTCCTTGCGATGTTCTGCGCCGTTGTTTCGACCATAGGCGTCTGGCTGAGCAAGGTCGCCGCGAAGGCGAGATAGTCGCTTCCGCTGCTCAGACTTTTGCGCCGTGCTCCCGATACCACTGCGCTGCTCCGGGATGAAGCGGCACATCGAGCGGAGTGGCATCGGTATCCTGCCCGAGTTGACCGATCCCCGTAGGGGCGGTTTCCCATTCAATCTCTGACTGCCGGGCCTGGATGGCGTCGCAAACCTTGTAAGCATCCTCATCCGGCAGGGAAGCGCGCGTGTAGAGAGGCCATCCGCTGTAATCGATGCAGACATGCTCGGTCTTCAGGCGCGGGTAACGGTTGGCGGGGATCAGCACGCGACGCCAGCCGATCGCCTGCAGCTTTTCAAAAGCGAATTCGTCCAAGGTGACGGGGACCATTCCGGCTGCGAGCGCCTCATCGAACCAAAGAACCAGTCCTTCGTCGAAGATCGCATCGATCTCTCCGGCATGAAGCGCGTTCAGACGTCTTTTATCTCCCGGGCCGCCGTTGAGTTGAAAGCTCCCTCCCCACGACTCGATATCGGCAAGTGAAAACCCGTAAACTTGAAGCAACTGGTCTGTCAGCACGCGCGTCGAGTGAGTCGTGTCCTCTCGAATCGAAAGCCGGAGAGGGTAACGCTTTTCCTTTATCTCGCCAACTGATCTAAGGCCGGTGCGTGGATGAATCATACAAACAAAGCGGTCCCAGGAGGGATAGTTCGCTATGACCCGAACCGGCAGCGGCTCAGAAAAGAGACCTGTGCCGCGGTAGGCCTGCGTCAAAAATGCCGACGGGTTCACCATCGCCGCCTCCAGCTCTCCTTTAACCACCGCATGCGCCAATATAGGAGACCCGGTCGACATGCGCAGCCACGGCCGGAAGTGTTCTCCCGACCCGCTGCCCACCGTGATGCACATGTCGCGGTTTCCATAGTAAGGAGTCTGGGGATTGCTTGCGATATGCAGCCCGATCTCCCATAGAAATTTAGCCCGTTGAAAATTTGCTCCTTTTGGCAGCGATTCCATGAAAGACCTCCTCGGCAAAAGTCAACCTGGCAGTAAGATTCTTCGATCGGCGTCTGTTTAAATACAGTCGGACCCAGCCATTTGTCAAATAATCTTCTTGACAACAGCGGACAGCGGGAGTGAGAATTCACAAGATTGGCAGACGATGCAATTCCCGAAAAAAGGGAGGAACTCAATTAGATAACCGGCTAGAAATTCGAACGCTTTTTCCTGTCCCCAAAAAGCGCAAATGCCCGCATTAAAAATAGGGCCAGCACGACCCAGATAAGGCTCCAACCGGCCGCTTCACGCAGAGAAACGGCGTGAGCCTTGCGGTGAAATACACCCAGGTCGATGGCAAGCATGCCCACGATACACAAATTAAAAGCGATCCATAACATTAAACGATCGGGAATCACGGTAACCCCCTAAAAAAGCAGCGAGCAAAGAAAAGCGATCGCGCCGATAAGAATCAAGACAACTGGCGCCCACTTTTCCACGTCACCCTCCTTGATCCTCGCTATGACTCACGTTGCGCCTACGACGGCAGCAAGTAAGGAACGGTGACTTATGTGAACGCACTGCCTCGCTATAGCCGCGAAAGGATTTTTGCTCGAGGCGAAAACTATCGCGCGCAATTCATCGATGAATGCGTCAAACTGAAAGAAAGAAGAGAACCCGGAGAGGAGGTTTTAGATGCGATAGACGCCTTGCTCGTGGTATAGGTCGTGTTGGCGCAGATCCGTGGAGAAGAGATTTTTTTGGCTTGCGCCGCTCCGGGCCAAAGCACCCATTCGCCCGCGAATTCCCGGCAACGGCTTGCCGGAAAATTTGCTGCGGAGGGGAAAGATGGGTTGGATAGCCAATCAGATAGGCGTATCGTTCGAAAGTGAGAATTAGGGCGAACTAAGCAAACAGAGGGGCAACTTATTTGCCGGAACGAACGAGCGGATAAAAAAATGATCCGACCGCGATAAGGATGAGCACGACCACAATAGGATTGGCTGCCCAAGCGATCCCGCTCATCTGAACGGAAAGCCAGAGGTTTCTCTCCGCAATGGTTCCAAGGACGAAACCCAGCAGGAGCGGGGGACGGGGCCAATTCCACGCAACCATGACATAACCCAGAAGACCAAAAATCACTAAAGAAACGAGATCGCCTACGTCACCCGTGGTTGCCAGAGCTCCGAGGAATGCAAAGAATAAGAGGAAGGGCGCCAATAGTGAACTTCGGACGCGCGTAATTTTTGCAATTTGATTGAGCAACAGGAAGCACAGGGGGACAGTAATAAGATTGGATACGATTACGATCCAGACCATTGAAAAGGTCAGGCTCAGGTGTCGAGTGAGCATATCGGGCCCCGGAGCTATGCCCGTAATCAGGAAAGCGCCGAGAAGGACTGCCATGACGATGCTACCGGGAACACCAAAGGCCACGGTCGGTATCAAAGAGCTTCCGGCGGTGGAGTTGTTCGCAGCGCCAGGACCAATGACTCCCTCCACCGCGCCTTTTCCGAACAGTGACTTGTCTCGCGCGCTCTGCACGGCATGCCCATAAGCCAACCATTGCCCGATGCCGCCGCCGAGACCAGGGATGATCCCCACCACCGTGCCGATGATGCTACACCTTATGGTCAGGCCCCAATGCCGGAGCGTGTCTTTGACTCCCTCGAATGCGTTATCGATACGCGCGGTGCCGTCTCCAGCGATAATTTGTCCCCGAATCGCAAGGTCTACAATCTCAGGGATGGCAAACAAACCGACAATGACTGGCACTACGGAGAGTCCGTCGAGCAGGTAGGTTTCCCCGAAGGTGAAGCGGGGAATCGAAGTCTGCGGGTCCATACCAATGGTGGAGAGTAGGAACCCAAATCCTCCAGCGATAAGACCCCTCAGTAAGCAGTCACCGCTCAGAGAAGAGATGAGGCTGACCCCGACGACGGCTAACGCGAATATCTCAGGCGGTCCAAAGGAAAGGACCAGAGGTTGAATAATGGGGATGGAAGCGGCGAGCGCAAGCGCACCTACGACCGCGCCAATGAATGAGCTGAATAGGGCCGCACCCAAAGCCCGGCCGGCCTCTCCCCTCTTGGCCATGGCATGGCCGTCCAGGATCAAAGCGGCGGAGGAAGTCTCACCGGGGATTGCAAAGAGAATCGAGGTAATGTCTCCTGTCGTGTTCGTCACAGAATACATGCCAAGCAAAAAAGCAAAAGCAGACATGGGTGTCATGGTAAAGACAAACGGGAGCATTAGCGCTAACGTGACTACGCTACCCAGTCCTGGCAACAGGCCAACCCAAAAACCGATGGCAATGCCAAGGAGCATCAGGCCAAAGGTCGGCCAAGCAAAGATGGCTATGAGCCCCTCAATCAGAGCCTCAAGCATGGTCTTTTCAGCGCAACTTAAGGCTTCATTTGGCGGTCTGTAATTTGCCGAAAGCTCGCATCGCTTCTATGGCCTCGTTCGGTGTATCGCGCAAAATTTTCTCAAACGCCGCGCTTCCCCGCCTTAATGGCATGGACGGAATCGCGAAGCCATAGATCTTCTTGCTATCCGCCTTATACTCGGGATCGTCGCGGAGCTTATCAAGGGCATCTGTTAAGATCTCGATCCGCTCCTTTGGGGTTCCTGGAGGGAGCCAGTAGATCCCGGGCATCGAATAAAGGGCCGCCAGGGTCTTAAAGGCTTCCCATCTTGGCCCCGAAGGCTCCCTGCCCACGATTTTCCGGTGAAGTTCTTCGAACAGTGGCGTATCCGAAAATTGGGGGTGTCTTTCGAAGCCCCCCTCAGGGGCCAGAACTCCTGTTTGCATCAGCCGGGTGGCAATGCCCTCCTTCTCAAGTGGAACCATCCCAACCATGTAGACGCTTCCAGCCTCCAATTGAAGATCCGCGTCTCCTCGTCTCATCGCAAGGCGTATATCTGCAAGCCCAGGGTATCCAACAACCGGTTTCCACTTGACGCCAAACATATCCAAGGCTAAAGCCATCAACATAAACGATTGGCTTGTGGCGCTTTCACCGGGGAGCAGAAGCGGCTTTTCGGTCTTTCTCAACTCTTCAATCCTCGCGCCCACCGCCGAGCGCGAAGCCATGACCGAATTGTCCACGCGTATTCCCGCAAGGATGTAGACCTTCCGATAGTCGAACTGCACGCCCGGAATGTCCAGCATCTGCTTTATGGGGAACGAACCTGTCGCGCCGATTAAGGTCAGTCCATCCGGTTTAGCTCGCGTGTACCCCCAGTTCCATAGGACCTGGCCACCTGCGCCCGTCATGTTCTGAACGATAACCGTAGGATTGCCCGGGATGTGCTTTCCGAGGTGGCGGCCCAGAAGCCGAGTAAAGACGTCCGCCGCTCCTCCGGGAGAAAAGCCCACCATCAATTGTACCGTCTTTCCCGCGTAAAAGGATTGAGCCTGAAGGTCTGAGATTTCTAGAAGGAAAACAAGCACCGTCCCGAAGACCATCCCCAGCGCTGATCTCGTCATTTGAGCTACAAACATACCTGCTCCCCCTTTGTTCCAGGTTATTTTAACCCTTAAGGTCTCTCATTTCATAGACCACAGCTTCTCAATCCAAAACCAAACTTGGGATGACGGCAATGGTAGGCGAAGCGTGTAATCGAATATGACCCAGAAGAAGAGATAACCCGCAGCTGTCAGCCACAGAGAAAGCCTCCAGCTTTCACTACTCTGGAATTTAAAATAGCCAAAAAGCATCAAAACAAGGGCTAAGTCAAACCCCAGGAGCCAGATGCCAATCCCGTAGCCCAGGATCCATGACAGGATGTTGATCGTTCGACTACGAAGCTGAATCTTATCCGGGCCGTCGCTCGCTTGGAAGCCCGCGGCGCTTTTTGGCTCAGCGGCCCACCTCGTTAGGTCAATTACGATTTGAATCAGGCAAAGCGCCACGAGAAGGATTCCTATCACCCAGGGGAAGAGACGAGTAGCCAAAGGCCATTCTCGCGACTCGATTAGAGCCCAGACGCCCGCACAACAAAAGAATAGGGTCAGCAAAGCTTGAGAAGGGAACCTCATCGGTCGCGTCTTGCCTTTGAAGGGATCTTCTCGAATCGAGCTGTTACCTCTTAGTATAAAGCCCCCAATTTTTTTTGCTCCATCGCTTAAGTGTGACCTGCGATCTTTTTGAACAGCTCAATGAGCTGGTTGTATCTGCGCCCCCACTCGAAGGAAGAAACCGCATGGATACCGGTTCCCGGTTCCGTGATCCACTTCACATCCGCGCGCGTCGTCCAGCGGCTCTGTTTGTGCGCCATGATTTCATGCGCTTCTTTGGATAGATAGTAATCCACCAAAAGCGCCGCGGCATGGGGGTGCGGAGCCTTTGACGTGACCGCGATGGCGTTCGGAGGCTTCACAATCGTCGGGTTCATAAAGACAAAATCGATTGGAGCCCCCTGTCTCTTGTACCCAACGGCTTCGTGAACGTAGCCGTCGATCAAGAGATCGTGCTCTCCTGCAGCGACGAGTTGAGTGATGAGGGTATGATTTCGCCTTAGTTTCATCGCCTGCTCGGTTACGAGCCTCTTAAGCAAGCCGGTTGCGCCGTTTTCGCCCATCAGATCGATCATACCGGCAAACCAGTCGTAATCTTCGGAATCCATGACGATCCTTCCCTTCCACCTGGGATGGAGGAGATCTGTGTAGGCCTTGGGAACTTCAGCCGGGTTGACCCTGAAAGTGTTGAAGACGACGGTATAACCGGTCGCGTAGAGGCTGGAGAGATAACCTTCCGTGTCCGCAAAGCCCTTTCGCAGGAACGGCATCATGGGACTCTTATATCTGCAGATGACTTTTTTGCTGACCAGCTCCGGAATGAAGGTTCCACGCATGGTGATCACATCCGCGTTAAAAACACCGCCACGGTACTCGTTGATCACCTTGTTCGCGATCGATGCCCCGCCGAGCCTCGTGTAACGCACTTCCACAAACGGATAATGGCTGTTGAATCCATTCACCAACCCCTGATTATCGTTAACGGTCGTCGACCCGTAATAGTAGACAACACCTTCGCGCTTCGCCCCCTCAGTAAGAGCCTTGACGCGTTCGGCTGGGGGCTTACCGTTGAGATCAGCCAAGAGCGACTCCACGTCCGCTGTCGCTCCTTCCGGCACGAAAGCGGCAAAGGAGACCGTGATCGCGATTAAGAGACTCCTCGTCATTAGGGGTTTCTTAAGGCGCCCTACGCTTTTTCTGTTGACAATCGAAACCCATGGCTCCTTTTCTCTCACGCGCCTATCCTCCTTCTACGAGTTCATATTTGCGAATCTCGAAGCCAATTTTGTCAACATATATTTAGCCCAGCACGGACCTTTTTGTCTATCACATCGGATGATCTCTTTTCCATGAGCAAATGGAGCCTGGAAAAGTTTAAAAGGCTTGCCAACAGAGTAAGATGAGAATAAGAGTAGCCGCATGAAGAAAAAGAGCTCGATCATTGATGCCCATCATCATTGGATGCCCCAGGAGCATTACGATAACCCTGAACGTTATGTTCATCCCGGAGAGGAAGTCGTTCACGAATCCGACGGTTTTCACGTTCAGCGTGGTGGAGTGAAGTTGTTCTCTGCTTCCAGCATAACTCCACGGATCAATGAGCAGATCAAGACTATGGACCGGGCCGGAGTCGACAAGGCCGTTCTCCATATTGGAGTGTGGTTTGATTGGATCGACATCAAGACGGCTCGTTTCATTAACGACACGATGGCGGAGATCGCTGCACAATATCCCGACCGCATCATTCCCCTTGCCCATGTCCCTCCGCTTGAGCCTGAGGGACAGAATGAGTTGCGCAGGACGGTTCTGGAATTGGGGTTCAAGGGGGTGGGTGTCACTTCTCACATTCGCGGAACCCTTCTTGACGATAGCCGTTTCGCCCCCTTTTATAGAGCGGTTTCTGATCTTAACATCCCGATCTTTGTGCATCCTGCAGCGGAAATTTCCTTGCCGCAGCCGCACGGGATGGAACAGTTTGATCTCAGTCGAAACTTGGGTCGCGCCTTTGACACTACGATCAACATTGCCCGGCTGATATTGAGCGGCACATTCGATCATTTCCCAAATATCCGCTTTGTTTTTTCCCACCTGGGGGGAGCATTCTTCGCATTGAAAAACCGCCTGAAATCAGCTCGACTGGACCGCGACCCGGCGCATCTACTTGAAAAATGTCATGACCGCATTTTCGTCGATACAGCTCCTCCTTTCTGGAGCCCCGAGGAAATTCGCTTCGCGGTTAAAATGATGGGAGAGAAACAAATCCTCCTCGGTAGTGATTTTCCCAGGTTTGCTCGCCTCGAGAGCGCCGTGATGACTGTGCAAAATGCCCATATCAATACGCGGGTTAAGAAAAAGCTGTTGGGGGGAAACGCCAGCGATCTCTTTCATTAGATCTCTACACATCTCTACAGGCGAGAAGCGCGTTTGCCATCTTAGCTACCGCGCTACAATAGGCGAGAAAAATTGCTTGACCAGCAGCCATGAAGGTGCTAGTAGCGGGCTGCGAAAACTGGTTTTTTGGAACAGCAAACCCAAAGGACAGGTGGTGCCAAGACCCCTTCTTGCGGGCTTGCCTGCAAATAGAACCGCCGTTGCATGATGCAAACAGGAGAAAGAAGGCAAGACAGTTCCCTAATATTATAGTCCGCGAGCGTTAAGAAGGAGGTCTATTATGTGTTCCAAGGGAACCTGTGAACGCGCCGATTTTTTTCGCTTTGGACTCTTTGCCAGCGCCTTCCTGATTTGCGCCCTCGTCGTTACTGTGGCTTCCTCTGGCAGTGCCCAGAGTCTCAAACCAATGGTATTTGCGGTATCCACGAAAGACGTCTCGTCTTCTCCAATTTGGATTGCGGGAAACCTGGGGCACTTCAGGGGAGAGGGGATCGATGCGAGAATTGTCATCATGCGCTCAGATCTTCAAGTAGCGGGCGTGATATCTGGAGACGTCGACTTCGCGGGAAGCCTCAGTAGCGTAACCAAGGCGGCGGCAGTTGGGATCCCTATAAGGATCGTGGTCAGCTTTTTCAATGGTAGTTTCTTTTATCTTGTTGCGAAACCGGATATCAGGAACATGGAAGGGCTAAAAGGTAAAGTCGTCGCTATCTCCAGGTACGGATCCGCCACTGATTTTGACGCCCTGGCAACCCTTCAGCACTTCGGCGTGGATCCAAGCCGAGATGTGAAGATAATCCCTGTGGGTGGCGGTGGCAATCGTCTTGCCTCTCTAGTCTCTCAGCGTGTGGATGCTGCTATCCTCACGATCAACGAGAAATTACAGGCGGAAAGAGCTGGGATGAGAACCCTGCTTTCTACGGGTCAGTATAATAGGCAGCCAGTCGGAGGTCTCGGTGCATCTATTCAGAAGATCCGTAGTAGTCGCGATGATTTAGTACGAGCCATGAGAGCAGTTTACCGGACGTTAGTCGTTATGAGAAAGGATCGGGCTGCAGTGAGAAGTTTCTTTGAAAAAGAGCTGGCAATCAACCCTGAACAATTTGATGACACCTACGATGCTGTTATGAAGGTGTTCCTTCCCAACGGAGAAATCGATGCTAAAGATTTATCCGACCCATACGAAGATGCTAGGAAGGCAGCAACCAATCCTCCTCCTGTATCCCTGAATGATCTGGTTGATTGGTCGATTCTTCGAGAGGTCCGGAGCTCGGCCAAGTAGTTAATCAATGAGAAACTCTGCTGTAAAGGACAAGAGCCGAAAGGGTGAAAGGTATTTATGAAAACTTATTCTAAGCGTCCAACAGTTGAAAAGATTAAACTGCGGGGACGATCCGATGCTATCCTTCCAACAGAGGAAACCGAAGCGGCGCTTGACGTGCGGGTTTTCCTAGATCGAGTCAAGGCGGCTGGGCAACTTCAAGTGATTCCGGGTGGTCACTGGAACTTGGAAATTGGGGCGATAAGCGAAATTTTGGCCGAATCACCTGATGCGCCAGCTTTGCTTTTTGATGAGATCGTTGATTATCCACGGGGATACCGCGTTTTGAGCAATATCCTCAAATCACCTTTCAGAGAAGCGCTGGCCTTAGGCATGTCTCCGGAAACGACGCCGGTTCAATTGGTGAAAGAGGTAAAAAGTCGCCTTGCCAAATTTAAACCGATTCCGCCTGTGGAGGTAAAAAAGGGGCCGATCTTAGAAAACATAATAGACGGGGAGCATGTCGATTTACTGAGATTTCCGACCCCAAAGTGGCATGAAATGGACGGTGGAAGATATATTGGCACATTTGATGCCGTGATCTGCAGGGATCCCGAATCTGGATATGTGAATATAGGAACGTACAGAGTACAAGTCCATGACGAGAAAACGGTTGGTTTATTTATCATTCCTGGAAAGCATGGAAATCTGATAGCGCAAAAATATTGGGATAAAGGGGAGGAGTGTCCGTTTCTTATAGCTTGCGGCATTCCTCCGTCGATGATTATCGCAAGCGCTGTAGGAATACCTTGGGAGGTTGGTGAATATGATTTTCTAGGAGGGATTTTAGGAGTTCCGGTGCCGGTTACTCGGGGCAAGATCACGGGATTGCCTATGCCGGCTTTTTCAGAGCTGGTTCTTGAAGGATATGCCCCTCCTCCGGATCGAGTATCTCGGCCGGAGGGACCTTTTGGCGAGTGGCCGGGATACTATGCTTCGGGTTCACAAGATGCGCCAATTGTCAGAATAAAGGCTGTTTACCATAGAGATAATCCTATCATCACAGGATCCCCGCCCTTTAAGACCTACTTGAATAGCGAAATGCCTACGTACATAAGGGCAGCTAATATATGGTCTGCCCTGGAACGTTCCGGCGTTCCTGAGGTTCAAGGAGTATGGTTTCCCCGTCAAGGGCGCTTTGTCGTCGCTGTTTCCATCCGTCAACGATACCCGGGACATGGCAGACAAGCCGGTCTCGGCGTATTGGCCACACGGGATGGGGGCCGAGACGCCAGGATGGTCATAGTCGTCGACGACGATATCGACATCACGAACATCAACGAACTCTTATGGGCCGTATCTTCTCGGTGGGATCCTAAAACGGCGTCCGAAATTCTTGAGGTTCCAGCGAGTGCTTTAAATCCCCGTATTTCCCCGGAAAAGAGGGCCAGTAACGATCTGGTGAGTTCATGTATCGTCATAGACGCTTGCAAGCCTTACAGTTGGAGAAAGGAGTTTCCTCCGGCCAGCGCGGTTTCCTCCGACTATAAAGAACAGGTCATCCGTAAATGGAATCACCTCTTAAAGAAAACACCGGATTAGTTTGGCTGGAGTAAGCTCAATTTTTGGGTGCTTTTGGCGGGTATTTTTGTCAGCGGTTGTATAAACACAGAGGAGCAGTTGCGTGAATATAGAATCGAGTAAGGCGATTATAGAGGGCTTGAAAGCGGCTGGAGTGGACACGGTGGCTATCCTCCCGGACCATGGGTTCAGCCATGTTCAGAAGATGATAGCGGAAGAGCCTGGCTTCACTTATGTCCCGGTGAGTAATGAAGGGATCGGTGTGGGTATATGCGCAGGTGCCTATCTTGGGGGAAAAACACCTGCCATCATTATACCGACCTCAGGGCTCTTGGTGGCCGTATGGCCTCTTGCGAGTCTGAATAATCTCTGGGGCATTCCCTTGTTGTTACTTGTCCCGTACCGAGGAGATGTGGGAGATGCATTCTGGGTGATGAGGACATACCAGTTTACCACGGAGCCCATTCTCAATAACCTTCAAATACCCTACGTAATCGTCAGTGAAATTGCTAAGATCAAGCTGGCTATCAAGGACGCAATGGCTTCCTCGTTCGCCTGGCAGAATCCGATCTGTTTGCTCTTTACGGGGGAGACTTTACGATGAAGCGATTTGACTGTCTTAAGGTTATCGAATCCTTCATGACGGATGAGGATATAGTTGTCGCCAACGTTGGCAACACATCGCTGGAGTGGCACACGATTCGACCCTCGCCCGCCAATTTGTACAACGTCAACCTGGGCCAGTGTACGCCAGTTGGCTTAGGTTTAGCGTTAGCCTTACCTACGAGGAGGGTGATGGCATTCGATGGCGACGGCAACGTTTTACTGAATTTAGCGTCTTTGGCTGATGCCGCCTATCTCAGGCCGAGTAATTTCCGGATCATCGTATTTGACAATCAGGCTTACGAGTCTCCTGGATGCCTCCCCACAGCCACTGCTCATGGAACCGATTTAGAGGCGATTGCAAAGGGCGCTGGAATAAAGAAAACTTTGACGATTCGTAGTCTCGAGGAATTCGTAAACAAGATTCAGCTTGTCTTCAACGAAAAAGAGTTCTGCCTTGTTGTGGCGAAGATTGAAACTGGAACGGTTGGGACGCGACCGATCAATATGGATGGGAAACGCAACAAGTATCAATTTGCAACGTACATTGAAGATACGGAGAAGAAACCGGTTTTGCGACTCCGCTCGCAATCTCCCCTAGTGGAATAGAAAAGAAGAGTATAGGCGAATCACATTTCAGCAAGGAGTAGAGCATGGAACTTTGCAGGTCGAGTCGGTTTCTATTCCGAGTTTCCGGCAATGCTTTTCTGGCTTGTGCTCTATTCATTATTGCGGCTCGATCCGACGCTGCCTGGTCGAAGAGGTCCAAGGAGGAGGATAGTAGTTCATGTCAAGAACATTCTGTTTTCAGAATGGCGGAAGGCACCTGAGTCGCGTGGGTTTCTTTTAAAAGAAAAAGGAGGAAGAAGGCTGTGAACTGGTACGAAAGATACGTAAAGGGCATTGCGGATCAGGTCAATCTTAGAAAGAATCCCGCAATTGTTTGAAAAAGGGACCTGAAATGGGAGAAGACAGGCATGGCGCCCTCGGCGATCATAATGCATCCCAGGATTAATGGGTCTGTCGCACAAACGTTAATGGCTTTCATGGCAGAAATCCCCGCCGGTGGCAAAAGCGGCCGGCATCGGCACAACAGCGAGGCGATCATCCATATTTTACAGGGGAGAGGGTACAGCGTTTTTGAAGGGGTGCGCTATGAGTGGGAGGCGGGGGACACTATTTCACCTCCAGTCAATCAATGGCACCAGCATTTTAACTCAGACAACGAAAAAGCGGTTATTTACCTGGCCGTAACCAATGATCCTTTACTTGAAGCCATGGGAATACTGGTGGAAGAACCTGGAGAACTCATCGAATAAGGCCAATCCCTTTATGAAATATTATCGCAGGAAACGGAGAGGAACGGATTCTTCTTGCGCCGCCTTGGTGAGCCGATGACCAGAGTCATAAGCAAACCGGTCGCGCGGATCGACGGGGATGAAAAGGTATCCGGGAAGGCTCGTTTCACGGCTGACGTCGCTTCTGCTGGAATGCTTTGGGGATTGACCCTGCGGAGTCCACTCCCTCACGCCAAAATCTTGCATATTGACGTGAGTCGGGCAACGTCCTTGGTTGGAGTAAAAGCCGTGCTGACCGGTCTGGATCTCCCTGACATGCGAATCGGACGGCAAATCAGAGACCTCCCGATTTTGGCCCGCGAGAAGGTGCGATTTGTCGGTGAAAAGGTTGCTGCGGTTGCGGCCGAAGAGAAAGACGTAGCCGAAGAAGCGCTATCACTGATTGAGGTCGACTATGATGAGCTGCCGGCTGTTTTTGATCCTCTTTCAGCCATGGAAGACAGTGCGCCCATCATTCACGAAAATCCGAGCGCTTACGAGGGAGCTCCGCAGCTCACCCAAAAGATCAACAATGTCGTCTCCTTGACGACAAAGGCAAAGGGGGACGCTGAGATTGGGTTAACAGAGTCCGACAGGGTGTTCGAACACACCTTCAAGACCCCCTTTGTCCACCAAGCTTACATGGAGCCGCATGCCTGTGCCTGTGCCATTGACGCAGCGGGTAAGATCCATATCTGGGCCTCAAACAAGTCTCCGTTCCTGTTGCGAGCCCAGGTTGCGGCGGCTCTGGGAGTTTCGGCCGACGATGTGATTGTCCATCTCATGCCTGTAGGAGGTGATTTTGGAGGGAAAGGTTCCCCAATGGACGCTCCCTTATGTTATCACCTCGCCAAGGCCTCAGGGCACGCTGTCAAGATGGTTATGAGTTACACCGAAGAATTAATGGCTGGCAACCCCAGGCACGCTTCGGTCATAACCCTCAGAACTGGGGTCAAAAAAAATGGCGATCTTCAGGCGATGCAGATTAAATGCCTGTTCGACAGTGGAGCCTATGCGGCCTTCAAACCCATTCCGGACGTGAATCTGGCGGCAGCCCGAACGGCAGGCGGGATCGCCTATCGGATGCCGGCTATACAGATCGACAGCTATTGCATTTATACGAACAACGTTCCCTGCGGGCATATGAGAGGTCCTGGTTATCCGCAGATCGCTTTTGCCATCGAATCGCAGATGGACATCGTTGCCAGGGCTCTGGGGATCGACCCGATTGAATTTAGAATGCGAAACCTTGTCAACGAAGGCGATGAGCCGCCGCTTGGCGGCCGCTGGGAAGGGATAAAGGCGAAAGAAACCTTGAGTCGGGCAGCGGAGGCGTCGGGGTGGAAAACCCTAAAGAAACGTCCCTATGTCGGTCGAGGAGTGGCGGTGATCCAGAAGAGTCCTGGGATGAGTGCAACGGGAGCAAACATTGTCATCGATTCCTCCGGGCATGTTACGCTTCGGATGGGAGTTCCAGAACAGGGAAGTGGCTCGCACACGATCCTTCGACAGATCATAGCGGAGGAACTTGGGATTCTTCTGGAGCTAGTGTCTATCGAAACGGGGGCCACAGACGCCATACCCGACAGCGGCTGGGGTTCGGGCGCCAGTTCCGTCAGCCATTCCATGGGACAAGCTGCGGTCAAAGCCGCTAAGGAAGTGCGGGCTCAGTTGCTGGCCGAGGCAGCAGAGCTGTTTGGCGTGGAGGAGCGACTCGTCTCTCTCGAAAACGGCGACTTTTTGATTCGCGGGGTCGCGGAACAAAAGCGGATCCCCTTCCAAAAGCTGGTATCTCGCTTGGTGGCTGCGCGGGGAAGGTCTTATGATGTGACCGTGGTTTACGATATGAGCGCTGGAATGAAGGGGGAATTTTCATTTTCTGGCGTGACCTCTTTTTGCGCTCAGGTCGCTGAGGTGGAGGTTGATGCGGAAACAGGGCGAATCGCCGTCACGAAGATCACCACCGCTCACGACGTTGGCACCATCCTCAACCCGATGACGCATCAAGGGCAAATCGAGGGAGGGCTCATTCAAGGGATCGGTTTTGCTGTCATGGAGGACCTATGCGCAGAGACTGGGCGAGCTCTCACTTTGAATTTGGGAGATTACAGAATTCCTACAGCGAGAGATATCCCCAGGCTCAAGACCCATTTGGTGCAGAATCCGTCGGGACCGGTCCCCTACCACGGCAAGGCCATCGGCGAAATTAGCATTGTGCCGGTTGCGGCAGCCATCGGAAACGCCATCTACGATGCTACCGGCGTCCGTCTTTTTACGCTTCCATTTACAGCGGAAAAAGTTTACTGGGGACTAAAAGGGAGACTCCAGCCAGGATGATTCCGTCCTGATAGCGATCGAGCCGAGCTTAAACGGCTTGAACGTTTTGAACTGCGGTTGATCGCGGGCCGGCTCACTCCATAGATACGAAGGGGAAGATTGCATGGTTATTGATTATTTCGAACCAACTACTGTAAGCGAAACGGTGTCTCTTCTTGCTAAATACGGAGATGACGCCTCTGTAATCGCCGGCGGCCAATCCTTACTGGTAATGATGCGGCAACGATTGGTCTCTCCCAAGTACCTGATAAGCTTAAAAAAAGTTGGAGAGTTGAACGGAGTTCAAGAAGATGCCAGCGGCAACTTGTCGATCGGAGCCGCGACCACTCACAGAGACGCTTTCACTTCTCCGGTGCTTCGACGGGGCGTGCCGCTGTTGTGCCAGGCCGCGTCAAAAGTGGGTTCCACTGCGATCCGAAATCTGGGAACCATCGGAGGCAACATCTGTCACAATGAATTGGGAGCAGACCCGCCACAGGCCCTTCTTGCCCTTAACGCGAAAGCTGTCTGCGTAGGGGCAACGGGGGAAAGAACCATACCGCTAGAGAAGTTTTTCACAGGCTACTTCGAGACGGCTATGAATCCTGGAGAGGTCCTAAAAATGATAGAGATTCCGTCACCGCCTCCGGGTACAGTCGGCGTCTATTTGAAGCATGCTCTTAGAGCTGGGGACCTTGCAATTGTGGGGGTCGCGGTTCTACTAGGTCTGGAAACGCCAAGTAAAAAGTGTCGCGAGATTCGAATCGGACTGGGAGGTGTTGCGTCTGTTCCTTTGCGGGCTTACAAGGCGGAACAGCTACTGCAAGGGAGTGTCATCGGAGCGGACGTCGTTAACGAGGCCGCCTATGTGGCCATGTCGGAGGTCGATCCTGTATCTGATACCCACGGTTCAGCCGATTATAGAAGGAAAATGGTTGGTGTATTTCTAAAACGGGCGATTCGGCAGGCCGCGGATGCCGCCTCAAAGCCAGGGAGCGATGTATGAAGCGACCAATTCATTTGAAAATAAATGCCCAAGAACTTGAAGTGGTGGTTGAGGCTGGTGATCTTTTGCTGGATGTCCTGCGGGAGAAGCTGTTCTTGACCGGAGCGCGCCGCGGTTGCGACACGAGCCACTGCGGGGCGTGCACGGTTATCATGGGAGGGAAGCTTGTGCATTCTTGCCTTGTACTTGCTCTAAGTGCCGTAGGGCAGGAAATCAGCACGATAGAGGGACTGGAGACGGATGGCAAACTACATCCTCTCCAGGAGGCCTTTATTCGATACGGCGCATTCCAGTGCGGCTATTGCACGCCGGGAATGATATTAGCCGGAAAAGCATTGCTGGACGAGAGTCCGCGCCCGACCGAGGAGGAAATCAAAAGATCATTGGATGGCAACTTGTGCCGCTGCACGGGCTATCAGAAAATCATACAGGCCATTCTCGCAGTCGCTGAAGGAAAAGTATAGGAGGGGAAGATGGCGTCTGGACTTAAGATCATTGGGCACTCGATGCCGAGGCTGGATGCGAAGGAGATCGTTACCGGAAGGGTGAAATTTGGAGTTGATATTACCCTACCGGGGATGTTGTATGGAAAAGTTCTGCGAAGTCCCATTCCCCATGGGCGCATCCTTTCCCTCGATGTCAGTGAGGCGGAGCGTCTGCCCGGCGTTGTTGCGTTTGTCACGGCCAAGGATGTCCCCGCCAATCGCTTCGGCTTTGCTGTAAAGGATGAGACCGTTTTTGCGACTGACAAGGTAAGATACATTGGGGACGCTGTTGCCGCTGTTGCCGCGGTGGATGAGAAGACGGCTTCAAGGGCGGCGGAACTCATTCACGTGGAATATCAGGAGCTCCCGGCAGTTTTTGATCCCGAGGCGGCAATGCAGAAAGATGCTCCTCTTATTCACCCGGAGATGTTGAAATACAAGCCGGCCCGTCTTCTCATAGGGGCGTGGAATCCAGTGGAAGCTACCAATATTGTTCACCGGGCGGAGTTTAACAAGGGAGATGTGGAAAAGGCTTTCAGCGAAGCAGATCTGATATTTGAGGATACTTTCGCCACAAAACAGACTCACCATTGCTACATTGAGCCTCACGCCGTGGTTGCGAAAGCCGATTTTGATCGGGTTACGGTTTGGAGCTGCGCCCAACAAGCCTTTCCGCTTCGGTCCTGTCTTGCAGAGATCTTTGGTTTGGCCGAAAGCAAGATACGAGTCATAGTGACAAAAGTTGGGGGTGGGTTTGGAGGCAAGATCGCTCCCCGTTTGGAGCCGTACGCCGTTGCATTATCAATGAAAAGTCGCAAGCCGGTAAAAATCGTCATGACGCGGATTGAGGAATTTACCGCTTCCGCGGGTTCGGCACCGGCTGTCACGACTGTGAAGACAGGAGTGAATAAAGACGGGCGCCTTGTGGCGAGGGAGATGAGAATGGTCTACGAGACGGGCGCCTATGCCGAAGGGCTGCCGCCAAGCAACCGGGCCCTGAAGGATTCGTCAGGCCCTTACAAAATTCCGAATATCAGAATTAGTTCGACGCTTGTCTATACGAACAAGCTTCGCGCTACTCCGCTTCGTGGCTTAGGAGTACCGGAGGCCATGTGGGCGGTTGAGTCGCAAATGGACATGATCGCATTGAAAATCGGAATCGATCCGGTTGAGTTGCGCCTGATGAATGCTTTGGACGAAGGGGATCTTGGCCCGAATGGTGACGTGGTGCATGGCGTTTCGGTGAAATCTTGCCTAAGAAAGGCCGCCGAAGCCATCCGCTGGGGGCAGCCTATCGACCACCCGCTAAGGGGGCGCGCAGTGGTGGCTATACACAAATCCCCCACGACGTATGGGAGCATGTCTGGGGCTGCGGTGAGCGTCAATGAAGACGGCACTATAGGGCTGTTTGTTGGGGCATCAGACATTGGGCAAGGGTCGGACACTGTTTTGGCTCAGATCGCAGCAGAGGAACTGGGTGTGTCATTGGAAGAGGTAAGTGTAACCAGTGGCGATACTGGGTCAGCTCCTTTTGACCAGGGCACTTTCTCCAGTCGGGTGACACTCTACACCGGGACTGCCGTGCGCTCTGCAGCGCAAGATGCCAAGAAGCGGCTTAAAGAGATTGCGTCTCGGATGTTGGAGATCGCAGAGGATGACTTGGACGTAGCAGACAAGTGTGTCTTCGCTGTGGGGACGCCCGAAAAACGGGTTACCTTCGAAGATATCATGAAGCATTGCCACAATTATGAAGGAGTCATCTTGGGAAGGGGGTGGGGAGGAGGCAAGGGAGACTGGCCTGGACTGGCGCACAGGAAGGACTCAAAAGAGGCCGCGCCGGGATGGAAATATGGCGCCCAGGCGGTCGAGGTTGAGGTTGACCCTGAGACTGGCGTTGTCAAGGTTTTGAAGTTGGTCTCGGTACATGATGTCGGGCGGGCGCTGAATCCGTTGGCAGTAGAAGGTCAAATCGAAGGCGGGGCAATAATCGGCATGGGTTTTGGTCTGTTTGAGGAACTCAGCTACGATCAGGGCAAGGTCTCTAACCCAACGTTTATGGATTACCTGATCCCCACGGCTCTCGAAATCCCCAGGATAATTCCGGTAGTAGTTGAGCAACCCCTACCTGAAGGGCCTTTCGGAGCCAAAGGGATTGGCGAACTTTCTTTGCTTGGCGTAGCGCCGGCCATAGCGAACGCGATCTATAATGCAGTCGGGGTTAGAATGAGGGATCTCCCCCTCAAACCGGAAAAGGTGCTTGCTGCAATGGAAGAAAAGCATGCTCAGCGCTGACATTTGGACCAGATGCGCAGCTGAGGTGAACCGGGAGAGAGAAAAGGAGAGGTGGATATGGAGTTTGATCTGCTTATTAAAGACGGGCGGATAGTTACCCCTTTAGGCGTTAGCTACGGAGATATCGGGATAAGGGACGGAAGGATAGCAGCAATCGCTGGTCCAGATTCTCAACTGGCCGCGTCATCGACTTTAGATGCAGAGGGACGGTATGTTATCCCTGGGATTGTCGATCCACACGTTCATCTCGCTTCGAGAAATCCTTTTCCGGACGATGTTCGGACCGAGAGCCGGGCCGCCGCGGCAGGAGGGGTTACCACTATCGGTGTTCATCTGAATGTGAAAGGCGAGAACTTGATTGCGGGGTTTGAGCGTGGTGCATTTGAGGATTGCAAAAAGGATTTCGAGAGCAACTCCGCTGTGGACGGGTTCTTTCACGTGCCGATCAAAGACGAACGCAGCTTCCAGGAGATGCCCGTTTACCCGAAGATCGGGATTACTTCTTACAAGCTCACCTGGGGCGAAGTCGGCGCCGCCGGAGACGTGGGTCTCTACAGAGTCATGGAGAGACTTAGCGAGCTTGGAGACCGCGTCCGCGGCATTATTCACGCCGAAAACCGCGAGATCGCGGCTTTTTTGGCTGACAGGCTGGTGTCCCAGGGCCGAAAGGACTTTCCAGCATGGAACGAATCCAGACCCTGGTTCTGCGAAGCCGAATTCATGGAGAAATCGATTCTCTTCGCCGAGGTCACAAAGTGTCCGATCTATTTCGAGCACGTAACCATCGGCAGAGCCATGGAGATCCTGACGCGGGCCAAACTGAGAGGAGTCAACGTCAAAGCAGAAACCTGCCCGCAATATCTGACACTGACCAGCGCGGAAAAGGGCGTCCTGCCGTCCTTTCCGCCCTACGGCCATGTCAATCCTCCGCTACGAGACAAACAAAGCAATGATCTGCTTTGGGAAGGGATTGCCAAAGGAATCATCGATTGCATAGGGTCCGATCACGCGCCGTACACGACGGAACAAAAAGGCGATGACCTGTGGGCCGCCCCTCCCGGCATCGGGAACATTATGGAGCTGACCCTTCCTCTCCTGCTGAGCGAGGGCGTGAACAAGGGCCGGATCTCCATCGAGAAATTAGTGGAGATCTGCTGCTATGCTCCGGCGAAAATCTTCGGCGTCTATCCAAAAAAGGGAGCGATCGCGGTCGGCGCCGACGCCGACCTGGTCATTGTGGATGACAGCGAAAGGCGAAAAGTCTCGGCCAAAAAACTCCACTCGCTGTGTGACTGGACCGTCTACGAAGGCTGGGAGCTCAAGGGGTGGCCTGTGGCGACCCTTCTTCGCGGGAAGCCGGTAGCCAAAAAGGGCGAAATCATGGCCGAACCCGGAACCGGGAGATGGCTACCCCGGCCATGTTAAGAGAGGCTGTATCGGGGCCTAAGGAGCATGGAGTCATAACAAGAGCGTTTGCTAATAGAAGAATCGAGTTTTTCACGGAGTGTGAGGAGTTGAAATGGCAATGCCGTTCCTGGATCTGCGGCACTTTCTTGAGTACCTCGACACAAGAGGGGAGTTGCTGCGAATAAACAAACCAGTTGATGTGAAATATGAAATTGCGGCTTATATCCGAAAAACCTGTGATACCGGTGGTCCCGCACTGCTTTTCGAAAAAGTCAAAGGATTTGATTGCCCTGTAGTGGGAGGTGTTTTTGCAACCCGAAAGCGAGTTCTCGACTGCCTTGGAATGAGCGAAGCGGATTACGCCCTCAAATTTCATGATGCTTTAAATTCACTTGTCTCGCCTAGACTGGTCAATTCGGCTCCCTGTAAGGAAGTAATATACAAAGGGGATGAGGTTGATTTGAGGAAGCTACCTGTCCCAATTTTTTCCGAAAAGGACAGTGGGCCCTTCATCACGCTCGGTATCGTAAGGAGTCAAGATGTTACTACGGGCCGCAAAAACACCGCGATATACAGAATGGAGATCAAAGGTAAAAATCGTCTCGGAATCCTTTCTCAGGACCTTTTCCTACAGTTGCAGCGAGCCGAAGCTAAGAACGAAGCTTTGCCGGTTGTTATTACTATTGGAACGGGCCCCGTTATTCCCATTGCATCGCAGTGGAAAGCCCCTTTTGGTATCGACGAACTGGAATTAGCCGGGGCTCTTCAAGGTAAACCTGTTGAAACCGTCCGGGCTGAAAGCGTAGATCTTGATTTTCCGGCCTCTGCTGAGATCGTCATTGAAGGCTCGGTTCTTCCACACCAAAGGGAAGTGGAAGGACCGTTTGGCGAGGTCTCAGGATATTATACCCCTGCATCCCCCAAGCCTGTGATTGAAGTCGTTGCCATTACTCACCGTAAGACGCCTCTCTTTCAGGTAGCTCTCACCGGTAAGCCACCCACTGAAAATCATTTTATTAAACAAATACCTTTGGAAGCTACGTTCTATTGGGAGCTACGAAACCGCTTCCCGGGCGTTAAGGCGGTGCACTTTCCGACGAGCGGAGCCGTTGGTTACCTCGCTATTATTGCTATGCAAAAAAACCACGAGTATGAGGCGAGGAATCTCATTGCAACAATGTTCGGAAGCCTGAGAAACAAGTTTATTATTGTCGTAGACGAAGATGTCAATATCCGCGACATAGATGAAGTCCTTTGGGCGGTTTCTACCCGATGTAGGCCTGCCGAGGATGTAATCCTTTTCCCTCGACTTTCAGGATCTGCGTTGGACCCTTCTGCTCAAGAACCGGGAGCCTCAACCGGTCTGGGGATTGACGCCACGCGTCCAAGGAAGGAAGCCTTTCCCGATGTTGTCAGAATTCCCGGAGAAGATCAGGTTACGCTGGATGTCCCAGCGCGAGGAGGCGATACAAAGTAGAGGAGTGACTTGTGTGGTCATTTCACAGCGGTTCGACCCGTTCCTACGGACAGACATCTCAGCGGTCTTTGTAAAGTTTATCTACAAATCCCTCGCGAACCAGCCGGTCCAAAATGGAATTATCAGCGAAGGTCTCTAAGGGAACTCCTTTCTTTCCCATAAATTCAAGGATTGTAAGAACCGCCTCCGGGTCTACCCGCGGTACCCGCACTAAATAGGTAATGGCGTCTTTGTAAACTTCCTCCGCCCGCTTAGGGTCAACCAGACGGGACTATTTGGCGACTGTTTTCAGCGCTTTTTCCTTTTGATGATGTAGGGCTGCCACCCCTTCGATGTACGCCCGTATCATGCCCTCCACTACATCCGGGCTTCTGAGGTAATAATCACGCGAGACCGCGATCATGTTCATGGAATACGGGATTCCTAAGTCAACCAATTTCACCAGCATCTTCGCCGGCACATACGCATCCACGCGAAGTTCTGAGGTCACTGCCCCTGCAATCACGCGCTGCTGGAAAGCAGCTCCCACCTCAGGAGTTCCTCCCATCTGCCGAACAGTCACCGCACCCTCCAATCCATGTTTCCTAAGCAAGATTCTGGTCAGGTTGTCCGTAACCGAGCCAAAGCGAGTGACTCCCAAGGTCTTTCCTCGTAAATCCTCAAGTCGATTGATCTCTGGCTGAACGTAAAGCCTATGATACGGGCGGTTTGCCACTTCTGCTATCCCGAGTATAGGGGCACCGTTTAAAACCGCGTTAATCACGGCATTACTCGCCCCTATTCCTCCATGAAGATCTCCGCCTATTAGGGCCTGTACCACAACCGGTCCGGACGAGATATAAATGAGATTCGCTTGTAGCCCGTATTTTTCAAATGCACCGATATCTTTTGCCATCCACGCCCCAACCGCCATCGCGCCGACCGTGGAATAACCGAAAGTAATCTTTCTCGCTTCTGCCGCCGAAGCAGAGGAGACCAGAGATAGGAGCATGAGAGAAATACACAGCCCGCGCATAAACACTGGCAACGCCTTGTTCATGTTTCCCTCCTTCTGTTACCAGCCTGCCGAGTTCCCAAATTCAGAAGCGGGTTACCGTCAGCCTAAAGCAAATACTCTTCTCTTAGGCGCTGATTCTACCTTGGGCACCACCGAGTCAAATTATTGTAGTTTTTTAGGCAGACTTCCGCTCACGGCGCCCCGTCCACTGCCACGGCGTACTGACCAAGCGGTACGTGCCTGGCAATTGCTGCGCCGCCAGGTAGCGCAACGGCTCCTCCGCCGACCCGTTCACCGTCAGGTGCCAAATGTAGGCCGGGATATGCATGAAGTCTCCCGCCTTCACCTCAAAGCGCTGATCCCCAATGAGCTCGTAGCCGTGGCCGCTGAAGTAGTACTTCACCGCATCGCCATGGAAGTGCCCTCGATCGTCAGCGCCTCGCCCTGTCGGGGCCAACGCAACCATGAAAAGGTGGAAGGAATAGATGTCGAACCCGTACTCCGGGCCAATGATCATGTGAGCTCGCCCGGGGCTCCACTCCATGAGCGGAGCCTTTTCAGACGGCACGTGGAGCCGCTTCTGACCACGACGCCGCTGCACCTCTTGAAGCACCTGCCCCCACTCCATCTCGGCCTTCATGTACACCTGGTGCAATTGTTTAGGGTCAAGCCGCTGGAGCTGCTCATCGGTAAGGTCTTTGGCCCAAGGCACTTCCGGAGGCGACCCACCACGATCAACTGAAGGTGTCGGCGTCTGGCGGAAGGTACCAGGTATCTGCTGCCAGGCCAGGAAACGCAGAGGCTCGCCGTTGGGGTTCTCCATCCGGTGCCACGTGTTCGCCGGGATATGCATAAAGTCCCCCGCTTTCACCTCAATCCGCTGGTCCCCAATGACCTCGTAACCACGGCCGGAGACGTAGTACTTCACCGTATCCCCGTCTGTCTGGTACTGGCCCTGACCTGTCCGCGGCGCCATCCCATCGACAAAGACGTGAAAGGCATAGATGTCGAACCCCAGCTCTGGGGCGATGATAGGGCGCTGGCCCAGTTCACCCTCTCCCACCCGTGCTACCTCGGCCGGGACGTGGAGCGTCTTCTGCTCTCTGCGGCGTTGCACCTCTGAGGCCACCCTCCCGAAGTGCCACTGTAGCTCCCGATTCAGCTCATCGATCGCTGCGGACTCCAGTTCTTGCAGCGCCTCAGCGTTTAAATGTCTTTCCTTTGTCATAGTCCGATACCTCCTTCTAGCTATTCTCTCGGGTCCTGGGCTTCTCTTGAGCGGCGTTCATTCCAGCAATGCGACCGAACGCGAGGCATTCGCCAAGGTTACCGCCGCTCTGATACATAAAGCCCCAAATTGAGCCCAGCTCGCCCGCAGCGTAAAGCCTCGGAATCGGGTGGCCCCAGGGATCAACGACCTGGGCTTTGGCGTTGTGCTTGGGACCTCCCTGGGTATTCAAAAGGCAGGGAAAAACCTCAATTGCATAGAAAGGAGAGGTTTCGAGAGGTATGAGGGTCTCACGCGATCGGGCGAAGTCTCGATCTTCCCCTTCACTGCAGAACTGGTTATACCTGGCTACAGCCATTTCGAGTTTGTTCTTGGCAGGCACATACATTTTTTCCCCAAGCTCTGCAAGGGAATTGCCCCAAAGGATCCAGCCCCGCCCTATCTCCACAGAGTTGTCCGCGCTCCATTGATAAACGCCTCGGTTCCCACCGTATACGTGGCTTATGGGGCCAAGGAGACGAGTCCTGTCATCAAAAACAAAAAAACAAGGAACCCTAGGCCACTCGAGGCGTTCAGGAATGAAATGTGAGACTGAAAGCCACTTTGTGTACAGGCCGCCGTATTCGTTCATAAAACGCTCACCGTATCGGTCTACTGCAATGTAGCCTTCGCCAGGCATATGGCTATCAAATGCGGATTCGTATTCCGGAAACTTGTACCCCAAGGGACACGCAATAGCGCCCATATGCCAGATAGCGGCCCCGACCTCTTGGGCCATCCGGATACCATCGCCGGTGTTGTCCGGGTGACCTAAAGCGAAAACTTGAGAAATCCTGAGGTACTCGCGCTTCATCGTCTCATCAAATTCAAAGCCGCCACAGGTAAGAATTACGGCGCGTCTGGCCAGGACCCTCAAAATGCTTCCGCCCGCATTTGTCTCAACTCCAACCACCTCTTTGCGCGAGCCCTGGATCAGCCGGCAGACCGGTGTGCTGGTCATTACCTCTATTCCTCGCTTCTCAACGTTCTCCTCGAGGAGCCTCCACAATCGCCGCCCTCCATCTCCCTGGAGCGCATCATGGAACGGACGGAACCGCAGCATTGCTTCCGCACCGGTTATGCCAGGGAACGTAGGGCCGGGGAAATACGGCACCGGATCACCGCCAAGCTCCCGAACGAAATCCACATTTTTAGAGGCCCATTCGATATAGGCGTCAATGACATCGTCTTCCAGTGTCCTTGAACAAAGGGCCCCAAGATGCTCCTTCGCCGAGGCGCCCGGGATCACGCTGGTAAAAGATGAGACGGCAAGACGTGTATTCCCTCCAGCCTCTGCAGATTTTTCCAGGATGAGAACCTGCGCTCCCGAATCGTGAGCAGTGATGGCCGCAACGGCACCGGCGCCACCATAACCAACGATAATGACATCAGCCTCTCTCGTGACGGTCATGGCTCCGTGTCCCGTTCTAAACAGCTTGAGTATCCCTCAATAAGCTGCCGAATCCCTCGATGGGTTCCGTCAAACTCACCATCTTCTTGAGCTTCCACATCGTGGCCTGGTTACTGGAAATAACAGGCCTTCCCAGGGCCGACTCAAGCCTTCCCAAAACTGTTATCGTAGGGAGGCCTGTGCAACTGAGGAATGCTGCCTCAAAGTCATCATTTTTAAGGTTTCTCACCTGATCGAAAAGTAGTTTCTCTTCTATGTCAGAATGCCTGAATCCAGCCGTGTCCAGCGTCTTTATAGACTGTACGCTGAATCCATGCGATTCAAAAAACTTTTTCTCCAGCTCGTTGACTTCACTGGAATAGGGGGTCAACACCGAAATTTTCCTGGCATCAAAACTCTGCAGTGCTTCAAGCACAGCCGAACAGGTCGAGGTCACGCCAACCCGCGCGACCTTCCGTATCTCATTTTCTAGCCATTCGTTATAGCCTTTGCCGCCATAGAGACTTCCCGTAGTACAGGTGAATGCGATGGCTTTAACCCCAGCATCCGTTAGCTTCTCAACCTCCTTCGACAAATCCTCAACCATGGTCTCGTATTTTTTAAGTCCCAACTCCTTCCGATGTTCTAGCCGCCCAAAGTGAAACGTTACTCCGCTGGGGGCCATCATATAGAACTCGGGCTCTGCTACCACATTCGTCGAGGGGATCAGAAGACCAATTCGAGCCTTAGCTCCTATCATTTGCTTTCGCCCCTTTCCGCCGCCGGATTACAACCCAAGACCATAGGATAGTCCCGCCGGTTATATCTGGCTCCAGCACCAGATGGCAAATCGGTCTGACCATGATCGCATCAGTGATCCATAGGGCATTCTCTTCGACCTGGCGTTCAAGGCAGTCTAAAAATTTCCCTGTAGAGTTTGAAACTGTCAGGGGCATTCTGAAAGTGTTCGGGGGTAAGCACCACGCGCTCGAATCCCTTGATGAGCCGAGGAGGATTAGGTTCCACTCCCGTGCGGAGCGTCACTCGCCGAAACCTCTGGAGCAATTCTTGCCCCTGCTGGGACAGCATGAAGTCGATGAAGAGCTTCCCTGCATTCGGATGTAGGGCTTTCGAGCCGAGCATGATACCGTCAACCTTTATCACGACCGGTTCGAGATTGACCCAATCCACTGGGGAGCCCTGAAATTTAGACCATTCCACAGTATGGGTGTAGGCGACCGCTAGAGGGAACTCACCGATCACAAGCAACTGGGTTCGCTGCGTGTTTCCCCGGCCGGGCACTGGCTCCTGAGCTGCTAGCTGAGTTAGGTACTGGAGCGCTTTATCTCTGCCCCAGGCATGAATCAGACCGACCAGCAGTTCACTCCCCTCGTTATCTATTGAAATTTTTTTCTCCTTCCACTTGAGGTCGAGCAGGTCATTATAGAATCGGGGGGCATCCTCCTTTTTGACTAGTTTGGTGTTGTACCCAAGTCCTGTAGGCAGAGCATAGGTGCTCGTCCAGTATCCCTCCTTATCCTTCAAATCTTCGCTGAACATGCTCCGCTCAAGCGAGTGATAAGGGGCGATCAGGTTCTTTTGCTTCAGCTCCACAATATACTCTGGATTAGTCTGGGAAAGCACATCCCAGCTATAGCGCCCGGAGCGCGCCTCCAGCACCACCTTGTTGTGGAGACCCACGGTCCCACTGCGCCAGTAGCTGGCCTTTATGAACGGATACTTTTTCGTGAACTCCTCAATCAATATTTGGCACTGGTCCTGGGCAATGGTATTCCACCAAATCAATTGGCCTTCTTTCTTTGCACCTTCGATGATCTTAGGATCCGGGGACGCGCGCAGACCAAGAGGCCATACCAAAACGATTGCCAGGATCAGACCCCTCAAAAATTTGCTTCCATAGGCCTTCGTCCATTTTCGCCTCATCATAATTGCACCATGGATTTTAGGGCGCCCTCAAAAAGAGACGCAAAAAAGAATGCCGAGAGAGCATTGAGATCCAGTTTTCATCATTCGCCTTTAAATACCTCGCTATCTTCTCACAAGAGCCCAATCTTCCTTGCGGAAATGATCGTGACCTTCTGTAGCCCAGCTTGTGACCGGACCTTTCCGTCTTACAGAAAGAAAACAATCAACAGGGCCGCGCTCAGCGCTCGCCTAATGTTTCCACCTCTTTCACAAAAGAGAAATCCACCACCCTATCCGGATCAAGGGGCTTGCTTGTCAAGCCTCGTTCAACGGCGCTATCAATGACGAGCTGGATCTTGTCCTTCTCGACAATCCCGGTTGGATTAAGGGACGGAACCAGCCTTTGATAAAACTGTTCGACGGAAGTCTTGTCCAGCTTAAAGAACCTGGCGATGTAATTTTCAACATCGATCTTATTTTGAGGATCGGTGATAAACCGGGTGGCACGAAGCACCGCACGAACGACACTCTTCACCTCGCTCGGACTCTCTCGAATTTTGCTCAGCGTCGCGCTCACGCCGCCCCAGGGAAGCCGGTAGTCGTTTCCCACATCCACAAGGATTTTAAACCCCTCTCTTGCCACTCTGATATCATCGGGGGAACTCAAGAGCACCGCGTCGATGGCGCCCTGTTTCAACGCGGCGATCCGTGCCGGATTGGTGCCCGTGGCCAGAATAGCTACGTCTTCATTCGGTTTTAGACCGTGACTTTTCAGGAGATGGAGAGCCGCACCATAGGTCGCCCCGCCAAAGGAACTCACGGAAAGCTTTTTTCCCTTTAGATCGGAAACAGTTCTTATTCCTTCCCGAACCACGAGACCAAGAAGAGGATGCCGGTTGGTCACAGCGAGCAGGCGCAGAGGCATACCCCTCAAAGTCCCCTCTATCGACGAAGTGCTCATGGTCGAAAAGTCTAGATTGCCCGCCACGGCCGCGGGCAGGGCTGCCTCTGTTTTCACGATTATGATCTTGACATCTAAACCCTCTTTCTCGAAAAATTTTCGATCTCGTGCAAAATAAGTGCAGATATTAGTCACACTAATGTTGCTTGAGCCGATCCGAATTTCCTTCAGTGATTGGGCGATCGTTGGCGCTGGATAGGCCAGCGATATCGCGAAAACAGCAAAGATGAGGGAAAACTTGCTAACAGAAATCCTCTCTTTTTGGGCTGTCCACATAGGGCCCTCCTGTCGATCTCATGATTTGCTACCCAGTTCCTTCAATGCCTCCTTTAAATAACTCTGATCCACATACCTCCCCGGAGTTGGCAGCGGACCCTTCACCTGGGTCTGCTCCCCATAAACTTGCAAGGCGTTCTGTAGCCCCTCCATATTGACCTCTGCATCCGGATGCCATACGCGGTTTCCTATATAATATTCCCATCCCTTGCGGGCATGATCAGGCTTAAGCTTTAACTCTTTGCTCAAGATATCGATCGCCGGCTCTCTGTTTTCGTAAATCCAGCGCTTGGCCAGGACTATCGCCTTCATGAAGCGGACCAGGAGAGACCGATGCTTCTCCGCCCAGGAGCGGTCCACCACATATACATTGAGCTGATAGTTGGGCAATACATCCCGATACCAACCGATTAAATTAAACCCCGATTCTTCGACCGCAAAATTGAGCGGCGGGGCAAGCGGAGCCGCCGCGATCTGGCCAGCAGACAGAGCCGCAAAAATCTCGGGGCCTCCCCCACCAAAGCTTATGAGTTTATAATCACGCGGATATTCAAGACCTTTGGCCTTCAGTACACGTCTCAGGACAAAAGTGATCCCCGATGTTAGAGTTTGAGACCCGATGAGTGTACCGCGCAGATCATCATAGGTCCTATACTTTTTCCCTCCCATGATCGCGTGGGTGAGACCGTTCACCAGCCCTCCAATCATCACCAAATCCAATCCGCGCTCCACTGACCCTATAACCAAATCTGGCGCTGGGATAGCAACATAGGCCGATCCTCCGACCAGGGCCTGAACCGCTGTGTCCGCCCCCCTCACCAGAACCAACTGCACATCTATCCCCTGCCGGTCGAAGAAGCCCTGTTTCCAGCCAACCCACAGAGGACCAAAACCCAGAACTTTGGAACCAACACCGACCGGAAATTTCACCCGTTCCTGTCCATAAGAGGGACAAGATAGAACAACGATGACAAGGATAACTAGACACTGATAAAGAATCCGCACAGGATCGGTCCCCCTTCGGTTCGTTAGAAGATTCATGGCTTTAACCTCCTTTCAGCACCTCCGAGCGACGGAGTAGAGATAAAAACTCCCTCAGATCCCTGAACGGCATGATCTTACCTTGCAGCGGCAAACGCTACCAGAACCCTATCTCCCAGGCAAGACAAAAATTCTCTATCCTGCAGGTCTTAGCGTCTCTTGTAGATCCATTGAGTTTTATGATAATGGCTCACTGAGTCCGATGGCCTACGTCACTTCAAACAAAAATATGATCGCCTGAATCGGTTATGAGGCGACGCATGTTTTTGCAATAGCGTCTTATTAGAATCATGGGGAGGTAACGCGATGGAGAATGCAAAATTTGTCTCCGTTAATGGCTTCAAAACCAGGTACTTTGAGGGAGGAAGTGGAGAAACGTTAGTTCTGATTTCCGGGGGCAGCTTTGGTTCCTATTATTCAGCGGATCATTGGAGCTTGAATTTTGATGATCTCGGGAAGCATTTCCATGTCTATGCCTTTGACAAGCTGGGCATGGGCTATACGGATAACCCGAACAGTGATGCCGACTACACCATGAGCGCGGTCATCGATCATGCCGGCGCGTTTCTACGGGCAATGGGCATTGAAAGGGCCACGCTCATGGGCCACTCCCGTGGGGCACTTCCGGCGGCCCGCATAGCTGTGGACCATCCTGAAATCGTCAAGGCGCTTATCATCCTGCCTAGCAGTACCCTGCCAGCGGAGGATCCCTCTGTTCCCGCGGACTTCTACAAGAAAATCGATGCGGCGGTACCTCCCATCCCCGATCGGAAGTATGTCCGCTGGGAACCGGAGGCCAACTCTTTCTCCAAGGACCACATTACGGAAGACTTTGTCGACGCGATGCTAAAAATAGCCCTGCTTCCAAAGACAATGGAAGCCAAGAAAAAGATGGCCTTTCTGTCAGACACCGTATTTGTTCCTGATGCACGCAAGAGAAAGTACGAAACCTTGGAGCTAATCAAGGCTGGACGTCTGAGGGCGCCTACGCTGATCGTTTGGGGCTTGAATGATCCGTCCGCCCCGGTAAAGCTCGGCCTGGACCTTGTTCGGCTAATCGGTTCGGTTGTGGATCGCACCCGGTTTCACGTTATCAATCATGCTGGCCATTACGTATTCAGAGAGCATCCGGGAGAACTTCATCGCCTTATCATTGACTTCGTTAGATAGAATTATGGGGTAAGCCAGGTTGTTTTCTCAAGCCCGACCAAGTCCCAAAGCAAACAGCCAGACTACCCCAAGTTCCATGTGTATTGGGCGGACCCGTTATGTCCGCGACGGTGCGGTTCGCAAGACTTGCATGCGATTGGCGCGCAGAGTCGTTCCTTGACTACAACCTACTCCATCTCTCACCTCTCTTGACCATTGATTCATAGTAACTCCACTCCAGCAACGCAGGGCCGCCTGAGCGTCTTTCTCTCCGCGTCTCTTTTGCGCCGCTACCGGCGACGGACAGGAGCCTTTTCGCCACCGACGGGGAAATAGAACGGAGCTTGGCCGAACCTCGCGCCTGCAGGATCATTTTTGCCGTCCGCTCCAAATGGACCATATTCATACAGGCCTCTTCAATTGTCTTTCCAACCACCAGGGCCCCATGTCCCATGATCATCAGGGCACAGTTGTCTCCCATGAGCTTCACTGCTTTCTCACCATGATCACGCCAGTAGCCATAAAGCCAGGGTGCCACCGGAACATGTTTCCCGAAATTAACGGAATCCTGGTGGATCGGGATAATTTTCTGTCCCGCTGCCGTCAGCGCGAGTGCCATAGGCGGATGGCAATGAATCACCGACCCCACCTCCTTCTTTACTCTGTACGGACAAACATAAAAGAAAATTTCATCGGGTCGTTCGCGCCGCCCTGAGGTCCGTTTCCCGCCCAGATCAAACTCCAATACATCATCCGGAGGAACGCTCTCGTCCCCGGGGGGTCTGAGGTGCCGAAGGAGAAAGTGCTTGCTATCGGGACCTCGAACGCTCACGTGCCCCCACATGTCAGCTAGCTCATATGTCAAAATAGTGATCGCAATCGCCATTTTTTCTTTTAACCGACTAAAATCTTCCTCTTTCATTCTATGCTCCACTTCACATCCCGGGAAACGGGTGCATTGAGAAATTCTAGCCGCGCCGGACAAACACCAATCCGGCAACGTTATCCAAGCAACTCATCGCCCCGCCCCACAGGTCGCCAACGCAGGGCAATACGAATCTATACGAAACAGTCTATCTGACGGCGTTTCGACTTTCCTGCGTGAAGTTTTGTATCGTTATTACGATCCGATGCGGCTTTTTGGAGCTGTGCCTGGAAGACCTTAGCCTGCCGTAACGGCGATCAAACTATTATGCTGGCTGAGTGAAACCAAAAGCCCAGCGCAGAAAAAAAACTTTCTGCGGAAACTGGCGACTTACATCAGGAATCGACTGCCTGGGCGCCGAGGAATGTATTCTCCTTTTCCTGTCGCGACAATACGTGATTTCGGCTCTCCTTCCGGCCAGTCCATTAATATCTCCCCCCGCCGGATAGTCATAACAGGCCAGCCGACGATCTCCCGCCCCTCTATGATTGTCCAGGCTGGACGAGAATGGATCATCTCGTTTTTCACGGTCACTCGACGCTTTAGATCTACGATCACAACATCCCCATCGGAGCCAACCTGCAGGGTTCCTTTGCGAGGATAAATGCCGAAAATTCGCGCAGGATTCTCGCACATCACCTCCACAAGCTTCCCTAAAGGAATGCGCCCCTTATTCACACCTTCGTGGAGCATTAGGGGGAGTATCATTTCGACCCGGGAGGGAAAACCGCTCACGGTTTTCCAGACATCTCCCGGGACATCCATCTCGGCGCGGGATCCGTGAGCCACGACATGATCAGATCCGAGGGTATCAATCTCTCCCTTCTTAAGAGCTTCCCACAGTATCTCCATTGTTTCAGGCTCACGGAGCGGGACGTTGATCTTCCAGGTGCCACTCGGTAGGCAAAGATAAGTAGGGCTGCTTTGGGCGTAAATCTCGATGCCTTCTTCTTTTGCTCTTCGAATGGCAAAAAGTGTTTCCGCCGTCGTTGTATGAACAATATACAGCGGGCAGTTGGTCACCTTCGCGAGATAAGCGTATTGGCGCACGTGCATGGCCTCGGCAAAGTGCGGCGACCGATCCGACCAGGCCTTCATGTCCTTGCGCCCCGAGTCCAAGATTCTCTGGTGAAACACACGCACGATCTCGAAGTTTTCAGGGTGGATCGTGATAATCCCAGGTGGGCTTATCTTCGCTGTACTCTCCATCGCTTTGAAGATGACACCATCATCAAAGCCAATTGCGAGCCCGGTTCTCCGTAGAAACCACATTTTTGCCGCTAATTCGGCGTTTTTCGCATTCAGGTTGAACTTGTACGAAGTCAGACCATACTTCTCAGCGTATTGTGGAATCTCTTCAGCTTGCTGTTCTGTCTCCAACTGAGGCGTAAAGTAAAAGTCCGTGATGCAGTTTTCTTGCCCGGTTTCAATGGCGGTTTGCATCACTTCGTGAAATGATACCACATCGCTGGGTTCAACCTCCTTCTTGAAAGGCTTTGTACCCATTCGTGGGCTCGGATCCATAATGCCCCAGGTGGTGACACCCCCGGCGGCCGCCGCAGGTGATTCGGTTTGGAAATCAAGGTCAAGGGGAAACGAGTGACCCGGGTGCCCCTCCGGGTCCACCAAACCAGGAATGACATGCTTCCCTGCGGCATCGATTACCCGCGCCGCGTCTGGAACAAAATTCGGACTTAAAATTGCGGCTACCTTTCCCTGATGTATCGCAAGGTTTGCCGGGCGGGCGCCCTCCCGAAAAACCACAGTTCCATTCTTTATCAATAAATCGACGCGTTCCATTTGAACCTCCTCTCATCCAGCTCGCTCACAGCGCCTGAACGTTATATAATATATGACTCGAATTTGTCGTACGCTAGCAGGTCCAGAGGAACACTGTCAACTGGTCTTGGGATTGTGTCTTAGCGCACTGCCATGCTTTCTGTCGTTTGCGATGATAACCCCCCGACGGCCTATTTGAGGCTTTGGGGAACGGCAACGCCTCCGATTTTGCAAAGACCGAGCAAGTTGTAATAGGTTGCATCGGTAGATTGACTGTCTTGACCCGCACTAGGGTTTGAACCCTTTATTGACCAATTTGCTCACGGTCATAACGGGGAGATGCGAGTCCTGTCCTCAACGCTGCGGGTGTTACGGAACATGCGCTGAGAGCACGAAAGTTCAAGATCACGTCACCCTAGCCCTTCTAGGGGAAAGGAGTGTTTCTTTCATGAACTCTAACATTGACTCGTTCAAAAGGTTGGCGCTCCTTGGCACCTTCCTATGGATTGCTCTACTAGTTGTTTCGTCTCTGCTTTACGGAGCATCAGATCCTAAGATTATCGAGGCGGCAAAAGGCGAACGGGAGTTGACGGTATGGACAACGAGCGATCTTCGCCAAGTCACCAAAATTGTGGAAAGCTTTGAGAAGAAATACCCGTTTCTGAAAGTTAAGCTGTACCGGACAGGGACGGCACCTCTTCACAACAAAATAATCACGGAGGCACTGGCCGGGAAACACAATTGGGATGTGTCCAATTCGACTCTTCAAACCCATGACCTCTTCGAGCGTAAAATGGTCGCAAAATACAAATCGCCTCAAACGAGCATGTTGTTGGACCCCGAAATGTTAAACAAGGAAGGCCACTGGACGGCAATCTACGTCGTGCCTTTCGTTTTAGGATTCAACACTAACCTGGTGAAGGCCCAAGATGCGCCTAAAACGTATGACGACCTTTTAAGCTCCAAGTGGAAAGACAAGATGATTTCTATCGATAGCGAAGGCTACGAATTGTTACAGGGCCTAAGCACTGCCTGGGGCAAAGAAAAAGCTGTGGCCTTTCTCAAAAAACTCGCGGCTCAGGACCCGGTTTCCAGGCGCGGAAATTCACTGCGCGTTGAGCTTGCCACTGGAGGGGAATTCCCGGTGCTTATTGCCATGGCTAGTCCGATTCAACGAGCCGCTAGCAAGGGAGCACCCATTGATTGGGTTCCTTTGGAGCCCGTACCGGTGACCTCAATGGCTATTATGCTTGCGGAGCACGCTCCTCATCCTAACGCTGGGAAATTATATATTGATTTTATCCTTTCCCGAGACGGTCAAGAAATTCTCCGTAGCGAACAGAGAATTCCAGTGCGCAAGGATGTAGAGGCAGACCCACCCCGCCTAATAAAAGGATATAAGCGAGTCATGCTTCATCCTATGAAAGCGAGTGAATACGAGGAAATAGTTAGGCTTTATAGAGAAATTTTTAATATCCGCTGATGCTTCCGCAGAAGGCAATTCGGAAACTTGATGTTGTTCCGATAACTCAGTATAGGATGATGCGACGTGGAACATATTCTATTTCTCTTTCACTGGGCTCACGTGCTGGCAGGTCTCATCTGGATCGGGACCCTGTACTTTTTCAATTTTTTCCTCATGCCCTTTCTCGCAAGGACGCGACCGGAAGTTCGCACGGAGGTTTTTCATAAACTAGTGTCGCTCACGCTGGGGGTTTTTCAATGGGCACCTCTCGTCACTGTTCTTTCCGGGGGCCTGATTTACCTGCACCGACTCACTTCGATTGGAAGCGCGGCATTTTTTAACTTGCGCTACGGTTTAGCGATCTCGCTCGGCAGCGTTTTGGGCCTCGTCATGTTTCTGAACGGCTGGTTCGTCATGCATCCCAAACAGAAGGTCGTCGTTGCGTCGGCCGGTCGCGTGGCTCAGGGCGGTCAGCCGATCCCGGAGGCGGCGGTGTATAGCCGCCGGGTGGTGCTCACCTCCCGCACCAATTTACTCCTGTCGATTCCCATGCTCTTTTTCATGGTGGCCGCAACCCACTATCCCTCGATCACTGCAATGCCTCTGATGGATTCGCCGGCGTGGTTTTGGCTTCTCGTCCTGGTCATTCTTGCCGGTATAGAGATGAACGCACTGACCGGATCGCAGGGCGCAACCAAAAAACCCCTCGAGTCGCTACGCGCGACTCTGGGTGGAGCCTTTATTCTTTTAGCGGCCTTCTATGTTCTTTTTTTAATGCTGATATAGGGCGCAGAACTAATGGCCGACGAGCGTGAGGACCAGGAGTTGAGCGTCGAGAGGCGTTCTTAGCGGCTACCATTCGACCCGGGCTACTGGAAATGTAGGTTAGACCCACAGAGCCCCTCCTAGGCGGCTCGAGCTTTTGGCTGCTGATAGCACGGCGCGCGCAGGACCTTTCCGGGAAGCTCACCGCTGAGTTTCCCGTCCTCGCAGATCACGCGCCCGTTCACGATCGATGCGGCCCACTTCCACGATGCGTCCTGATTGCACAGCGACGTCGGCCAAAAAAGACGGCAACCCGCTGCCGTCGTAAATACGACCTCCCTTGATCACCACGTCATAGGACATAGCTCGACCTCCCTATGTCTTAAGCGCAGCCAGCCAATGAAAAAGCCGGGAGGCATCGATCGTTTGATGTCCCGGCTTATAGGGCTAACCGTTAGCCTGCCATCCGCAAACAAGCAAGACGGTCATAGCGTATACTTTGGTTGCGGAAACCAGGTCGGAAATTTTCATGGCGCGATTTTGCGCTCCGCTTAGAGGCTCTCGCTGTCGAGGGGGACCGTAGCACACGGAAGGAATTCCAACTTCATTAAAGACATTGACGTCGCGCCACATGCTCACTTCCGCCGAAGGCGGCAGCGGCGGCTCCGTGCCGAATAAATAACCGTGCGCGTCTTCCAAAGCCGTTACCAGGGCCTCTGCGTTTTTCACAATATGGCCCCGCGAGTATTGGAAAGCCGAGACTTCACAATCGATGTCCAAACCGCGGATCAGCTGCTCAATATCTTTTTTCACCGTGTTCGGCCTTTTTCCCGGCGCGAGCCTTACGTCCATGTAAATATCGCAACAAGGGCTTGGGCGGGAAACGGCGCCTTCACCCCGAACATTAATGACCTGCGCTTTTGGAATAATCGTTCCGCCTGAGAATTCGACCTTTTCTTTTTGCTCGTAATGGATAGCCCACTCTTCGAGAGCTGAAATGACGCGCGCCGCCTTGACAAAAGCATTGGGATGATCTCTCAGCGAAGAGCCTCTTTCCAGTCTTGGCGTATAGAGATCCCGGCCCTTCACGCGTATTTTAAGCCACACGGCTCCACACTCGGCCTTGATGATGCCGAAACCCGAAGTTTCGCCTACAAGAGCATAATCAGCCGTCACTCCCCGATCGACCGCCCATTTACTACCGAATCCTTCCCCGGGGTAATTGACTCCCTGGAATCCGTCCACGGACGGAGCCCCCGTCTCGAAGGCGACGCCGGTAATGGTAAGATCGCCCTTGAGCCGAATGCCGGCTTTCTTAATGGCTCTGGTGGCGATCATGAAGGCACACAGCTGCGCCTTATCGTTGATGACTCCCTTGCCGAAGATCAGCTCGCCATCAACCCACCCGCCTTCAATTTTTCTCGCGGCCTCTGAAGCGTCCGGTTCAAGTTCGGGTCCCGTATCGAGATGAGCGTTGAGTATCAGACTGGCTCCCTGGCCGTCTCCCGGCAGGACGCCGATCGCATTGACGCTCTGGTCGGTTATCGACTGCAGATACGCATTGATGCCGTTGTTCTTTAACCAATCGACGACCAACTCTCCGACGCTTCTTTCTTTTCCATGGGGGCTTGGGGTGTTGCCCAGCTTGAGACAGAGCTCGACGAGTTCCTCCCGATCTCTGTCGATGATTTCCGAGAGCTTATCAAAAAAGGGGTTCTTCTCCATTGAAAAAGGCCTCCTCTCGTCTGGCTGTTGAGCCAGATTATCCGTTGGCGTGTCAGAGGTCAACGAGAGAGTTAAAGACTTGCCACGTTCCTGTAATTGGCATATGTTCCTGTCGCGTAAGCTGCAGCACGAATCCCAATACAAGGAGTTTTGTAATGGCAAAATCGTCGAGAGTAATGGAAAAGCCAACCCCCCAGTACGGCTCTGATGTCGTGGTCGATCTGCTCAAAGCTTTTGAGATCGAGTACATTTCCATTAACCCGGGAGCGACTTTCCGCGGGTTGCATGATTCACTGGTGAATTACGGCGGCAATCACATGCCGGAAATCATTCTTTGTCCTCATGAGGAGATCGCGGTAGCGGTCGCTCAGGGCTACGCCCGAGCCAGGGGCAAGCCGATGGTTTCGGCGGTGCATAACATCGTCGGCCTGCAGCATGCTTCGATGGCCATTTACAATGCGTGGTGCGACAGGTTGCCGGTTATTGTTCTGGGAGGAACCGGCCCCATGGACACCGCCCATCGGCGCCCCTGGATCGACTGGGTTCACACGGCGCTGGTTCAAGGAAATATGGTGCGCGACTTCGTGAAGTGGGATGATCAACCGGCCAGTGTCGAGGCTGTAGCGGATTCATTCATCCGGGCTTACCGGCTGGCTACGACCGATCCCATGGGTCCTGTCTATATTTGTTACGACAGCGACGTTCAGGAAAAAAAGTTGGACGGCGAGATTCCTTTTCCGCCGCTGGATCGCTATCCCGCTCCGCTTTCCTTGCAGGCTCCCGAAGAGGGGTTTTCCAAGACCATTCGCTGGCTGCTGGAAGCGAAGGCTCCGGTGATCATGGCGGATTGGGTGGGGAGAAAGGAGGCCGGATTTCAAGGTCTGATAGAGCTCGCGGAACTCTTAGCGATACCGGTTTTTGACCAGTACGGCAGGTTGAACTTTCCTTGCAGTCATCCTTTGAATCTAACAGGAATGCAGGAGAGAGTATTAGGTGAGACCGATCTCGTGCTCGTGCTCGATGTTCCGGATATGGAGGGAGCTGCAACCAAGCGGGCCCAGGAGATGGGCCGGCGGACACCGATCCCTCTGCTCTCGCCGGGGACGAAAATCATCAACGTCGGACTTGACGACCTTCTGGTCCGGGCATGGTCCACCGATTTCAACAAGCTCAGAGAGGCCGACCTCTCGATGCTGGCCGACACGTCTGTCTTTCTGCCCGAACTGGTTCGCCGTCTGAAGGATGAAAAAAATGAATTGAAGAAGAGGGAGTCGCAGATCGAAGATCGCCGGACGCGTTGGTCAAAGCTTCACGCCGAGAGAGAGGAGGGGCTGGTCAAGCAGGCCCGCGCCAAATGGGATGAGAAACCAATCGCCACCGCCCGGCTCTACTCGGAGATGGCCGAAGCTCTCAAGAATGAAGACTGGGTGCTCACCAACGGCACTTCTTCGGGCAGAGAAAACTTCTACATTCGCGCAAACAAGTTCAACCAAATACTCGGGAAGTATAAGGGAGGAGGACTGGGCTACGGCCTTCCGGCTTCTCTGGGCGCCGCCCTGGCGCACAAGGGTTCGGGCAAGATCTGCGTCGATTTGCAGCCGGACGGCGATTTCTTATTTACCGCAAGCGGGCTGTGGACTGCCGCGCACCACAAGATCCCGCTGTTGATCGTCGTCTGCAGCAATCACTCCTATTACAACGATGAGGAGCACCAGGAGAGAATGGCGCAGGCCAGAGGCAGGCCTGTGGAGAACAAAACCATCGGCATCCGGATCGAGGATCCCATCGTCGATTTTGCCACTCTGGCGCGATCGTATGGGATCTGGAGCACCGGCCCCGTTACTGAGCCGAAAGATTTGGGTAAAGCTCTTAGGGATGGACTCAAGATAGTGAAGGAAGGCAGAGCCGCCCTGATCGACGTAGAGTGTCAGATGCGTTAACGTCCTGCTGCCTCTCCTCCCCCTTGCGGAGGAGGATTGAGGTGGGGGGCTGCTGATCATAAATCAAGCCTCAGGCTTTGCCGGAGAGATGTGATTCTTGGCCTCTAGAAACTGCACGACCTGTTCATAATCTTCCGGCGTGTTGATGTTTGCGAACTCACGCTCGACGGAAAAGCGCGTGGGGACATCAACGAGCCGTACCCGGGCTTTCTCCAGCGCAACGTGAAGGCCATAGCGGCCGCTTCGGATGGCCTCTTCAAGAATCGGCAGCGCGCTCAGCTCGTAAATCGCCAGCAGCGGCTCTATTCCTCCCGCATGCCGGGGGATTACGGCGTCCAGGTCGGGGTCATGATTCTCAAGCAGCCACTCCACCAGCGAAGCAGAAATCAGCGGCATGTCGCAGGCGGTTACAAGAATACCTCCGGAGAGATGTCTTAGTGAGGTCGTGATCCCGCCTACCGGTCCCAGCCCTTCCTGATCGTCGAGGATAATCCCGGGGCCCTCGGGCCAGTTTCCCCCTCGACCCGGCGCCGTGACAATAGCCAGCCGCTTGAAGGGAAATCGGCGCAGGATCCCGACAAGCCTTTCCAAAACCCTTTTACCGGCTAGCTCCATCCTGGATTTGTCTCTGCCGAAGCGCGAGCTTTTTCCTCCGGCCAGGATAATCCCGTTGAGCCTCCTAGCAGGACCGGCTTGTTCTTTCACGGAATTCCTCGAGCGCTTCGCGAAATTTCTCGGGCTCGTTTTTCGAAACCGACAGCTTGAACAGGGCGTAACGCTGCCAAAGCTCCCAGCCTCCCCATTCCTCAAGCGTCACGGCTTTCCCCGCCCCGAGACTCTTTCCTTCCACTGGATTGGGAATTCGATAGCGGTTTTCCCATGGAGGATCGGCGATCGGCGGTACCCGCTCGGCCTGCTTCCCCAAACAGCGCCGCGACAGGAAATCGAGGTAGCTAGAAAAGATTTCTTTTTCTTCTTCGGTCTCTACCGGCAAATGGCAGAGCACGCCTCTCTCTTCCATACTGAAAGCGAGCCAGTCGTTAAGGGAAATCTTAACTCCCGTGAGGTCAAGCTTCATACGGACATGCAAGGGAACCCGGCTCAGGCCGGGGTAGAACTCGGATTCAAAACGGTAACGGGGAAACATATCGGCTCCAGCGGAATGGCGTTATTTGCTTTGTTTGGTGAAGCCTATTTTCAACGTCGCCGGGGCAAAGGTCAACAGGTTATGGATAAAGGGATATCAAGGGGCTACAATTCAGGCGCTTCAGATCACCGAATTGTCAGGACAGCTCATGTATCAACCGAACGCTTATAGGACCATGGATAAGGAAGCCATCGCCGCGGATGTGAGGAAAGAGGGTTTTGATCCGGTCTATATCAAAGACCCGCCGGGTCATGTCTATCCGCCGCACCGTCACCCGGAAACCAAGCTCCTGGTGTTTCTAAAGGGCACTATGGTAGTTAAGGTTAAGGATCAGAAATTTAATTGTAAGCCAAGAGATAAGCTCATTATTCCCGGCAACAGCGAACATTCGGCAACGGTCGGTACAGAGGGCTGTGTCTTCTTCTGGTCGGAGAAGCTTTAGCAGGTCGCCCAGGATTTGCGGCCACCCTCTTGGTCTGTTGCCATCAACCGCCGTTTGGCTATCCGGAGGCCTCCCGTGGCAACCAGTCATCCTGAGCGACAACGAAGGATCTCGCATTCGCGTCGACCCGGTGTAAATGTCGTCTGGAGCTATTTCCTCAAAATCTCCACCAGGCGGCTTGATACCGACTGCCACTTTTCTCCATCCTCGGGCGTGACAATAATCATCGGAACGCCCCTTTCTTCGAGGTTAGAAACTTCCTCGTACTTCGCTTTGACTCCCTTGCGCGTGGGTATCCTGCCTGACGCGACAATGATTTTTTGCCCCTCTTCACTTAATACGAAATCAACGAACAGCGCCGCCACGTACGGATGCGGAGCCTGCCTGGCCAGGCTCAACGGGGTAATGGAAGCCGATACCGGATTGACGTAGTTGACATCGACCGGGCACCCCTTTTCCCGCTTCATGCGCGTGACCTGGTAGGCGTAAAGCTCCGAGGCGACCTTGAATTCGCCGGCGCAGAGCAACTCTGTCTGCAGCGTGTGACCCCGACGCACGACGACTTTGTTTTTAACCAGACCATGTAGAAACGCTTCGGTTTTTTTCTCCCCCCAGACCTTCAGCCAACCGAGAAGCGCCCGATCCGGTTCCATGTCGATCGAGACCTCACCGGACCATTTGGGGTCCAACAGCTCGTCGTAAGACTTAGGGAGGTCTGCACGAGGGACAAGTTTGGTGTTATAGGCCATGTTGGCATAGTTTAAAGCCGCCGCAGCCCAGTAACCCTCTTTGTCGATCAGATTCGGCGCATAAAAAGCTCTCTGCGGAGAGCTGTATCGTCCCAGGAGTTTGTCTTTGGTGAGGCTGGGGAGGAATTCAAACGGGAGAAAAAAAACATCCACCTCGAATTTTTTCTGTCGCGCTTCCATCAGGATGCGATTGATCAGCTTAACGCCGCTCCCGCGGAAATACTGGGCCTTTATAAAGGGATATTTTTTTTGAAACCCGTCATTCAGCCTTCCCATGGTAGTGATTTCGATGTTACCGTACCAGTTGAGCGAGCCGTCTTTTTTCGCTTCCTCGACCAATTTCATCTCTCTCTCCTTTGGAGACAGGCGATTGAGATCGGCCAGCGCTTCCTCGGCATCGCGAGCCCAAGAACGGGAGACTAACGAAAAAGGAAGCAGAAAAACGCAAAGCCAGAAATATTTCTTCATTGAATGACCCTCATTCCAACGCCAAAAATTATTTCCTGCTCTGGAGAGCAGCGCCTGCTCATGGGAACCACGATCACCGTTCCCCGTCAGTCGGGACTGAATAACACCCGAACGGATCACTGTCAACGCGGCAAAACTCAAATGTGAAAAGTGAATCGGGGCCCCCAAATTCACGTTTCACATTTTATGTTTCACAATTTCCATTTGTCGATAACACCCGGCTTCGAACGAACTTCGGATTGGGGTTACAACTTGACCTCGGCTGTCCCTTCATATTTCTTCCCGGCTGTATCCAAAAAGACGACCGTCAGCTTTCCCGGTTGAGTTACTTTCAGAGGAAAAGTGAAGATCGGATTCTCGCTGATCGACTGGGTTGTCTCACCGCGAAGAATTTCCTTTCCGTTGAAAGTCACAATCATGGTGTGAATAAAATTATAATTCTTCATTACAACCCGGCCAGCCTTGTCCCGTTGTACGACCTCCATAGGATGGAGGACCAGGCTACGAACTCTGACGACGTCCCCCTGTTGAATCGTTGAAGGGAGCCGGATTTTCACTTGACCGATTTCTGCCATTCCTTTCCTCCGAAAGCACCTCGCGAGCTTCGTCGACGGGCCGAGGGGCGCAACGCTTCGGGCCGCGGCCGACCTGCCTGTGCGCCCGCCTGCCAGGGCGCACAGGC